>NZ_VPBV01000022.1:0-48657 GCF_013418545.1 Acinetobacter sp. YH12136 | reverse complement strand
CAAACTCTTCAGTTAAAATCATTTTGAAGTTTTAATCTAAACTTCCAAATCTGGCTCATCAATTTTCTGACTTAAATTTCGCTCAAATAAACTTCGAGTAATTTAAACCAATCAATCAATGAAATATGTTCGATCGATCAATCAGCAAAAATCCACACAAGTTGTTCTTCATAATCTCTTAATGATTTCCTGTTATTTCGTCAATAACAGCACCAATTCAATCAACACTGCGTTGGTGTGTTGCGTATTCTATACAGTTTTTGAATAGACGCAATATATTTTTTAGTTTTTTTTCAAAAAAAGCACCATCCGCCCAAATTTTAGACGCATTTCATATTTTTATCACACTTTTCTTATAATTTGTCTTTTTTTCGCACGTTACTGGATTGGTTTTTAAATAAATCCTTTTAAGGCGATAACAAAAAACAACCAGCTCAATGGAGCTGGTTGCAAATCAACATTAATTGGCTTGTTCTGCAAGCCATGACATGAATTTTTGTCGCTCTGCTTTAGTGGCTTGTTGCCACAATTGAATCAATTGTTGCTCTTTGCCCTGTGTTTGTTTTGCTGTAGGCAATGTTACTGAGGTGGTTTTCTCAGATGGCAACACTGCTGCCGCGGTATAAACTGCTGCTGGCTGATTGACCGCAGCACTATTTTGAGTGGTATCTACAGTTTTATTAAGCCAACTACCACCTAACCAACCAGTTGAGTTTGCTTTAGCACCTGTTTGTTGTACCAGCAACTGATTCTTTTGATTATATAAACCAACGCTTGGTTGATCTTTGAATTCTTTTGCAGCATCGAAGTCTTTAGGTGGATTTACCAAAGCGAGTCGATAGTTTTCGCCATCTTGAAGAATTGGGGTTTTGAGTGTAATGACGTCTGATTTTAAAATATCGTGCGCACCATTATGATGTTCAAAATATTGTTGATAACGCAAGTTAATGACATTTTCACCCGCATTGACTTTCACTTGCTGTGCAGAACTGAATAAACCTGAACGAATTTGTTGATCATTTACAGCGAGCAACTTAATTTCTTCAGGTACTGCAATAGTTACTGCTGAAAATGCTGAACTACAAGCCATCAATGCAATACTTGCTATGCCTAATTTAAATGCCATATTTCACTCTATATCGTTTATTAAAGTTTGATTGCACTATGCAATGTATAAATGACAGTTTTATGACAATTCATGGGTTTAGGCATTTGCACATGAATAAGTAAGTTGTAAGGCACATCACTACCCCCAGAAACAAAAAAGTAGGATGAATCATCATCCTACTTTTTTGTCTGTGCAGTATGTGTTGCTAGAGCTTAGTTAAAGCTTTTGAAACGTGCTGCATCATCCATAAATGTTTTTTCACCAGCAGGTGCTTCAATTGAACCAAACACTAATTGTGCACGTAGTTTCCAGTTTGCAGGAATGTCATAAGTTTGCGCAACTTCTTCATCTACGATTGGATTGTAGTGCTGTAATGATGCACCCACATTGATTTCAGATAAAGCTGTCCACGCTGCGAATTGTGCAATCCCTGTCGAATGTTCTGACCATACTGGGAAGTTGTCTGCATATAGCGGGAATTGCTCTTGTAGACCTTTTACAACATCTTGATCTTCAAAAAATAAAGCTGTACCAAAACCTGCAATAAAGCTATTAATTTTTGCTTCAGTGTTTGCAAATGCTTCTGCAGGAACCATTTTATGTAAAGTTTCTAAAACGATGTTCCAAAATTGTGTATGCGATGCACCGTATAAAGTCACAACACGTGAAGTTTGCGAGTTAAATGCAGATGGGCTTAAACGAACTGCTTGTTTGATTGTACTTTCAATAGTTGCCTGATCTACAGAAACATTTTTACCAAGTGCATAGATTGAACGGCGTTTTTCTAATTGATTTAAAAATGACATTTTTAATTCCTCTGCAGAATTTTGTATAAATTAATTGATACAGCGATATTAAGCTTTTTATTCAGCATAAACATTACAAAAAATACGACAGTGTGTTTTATGTATAGAACGATTATAGTTATATAAAGTGACAAATGTATGTGACTGCATTTAGGGTCTGTTGACATTTCATAAATGGCTTGCGCTGTAGGCTAAAACTGAGCAGATCAGGCATGAAACGCAGGGAATAGCGAGACTATTGCCAAGTTTCATAACGCAATCTGAGAAAGTTTTAGCCACAGCCTGAGCAAAAACAAGCACTGCTTTGTTTGCAGCGCAAGGCGCAGCGAAGGACGAGCATATTTTTTGCTGCTATTGCGTTATGAGTCAGTCACTTAGAATGACTAAATTTCCTGCCTCATGCCTTATATCAGCTAAAAAATATGCGTAGTCGCAAACATAGACGAATTGTCAACAGACCCTATTACCTTTTATTCTATAGATACAGTCTATTGCAATATAAATATGCTGCGGTTCGCTCTTTGTAGCACATAATAATAAGCTGATTTGACCAATCTTCATCAAATGCTGTTATTTAAGCATAGACTTTAAATTGATTTTGATAGTGTGCATGACTCCGTTCGGTTACTTCTTCTTCAATTGATCCAAAAACGAGTTGTGAACGTAACAACCATGTATCTGGAATATCAAAATGCTCTGCCACAGCACGGTCTATGTTTGGATTATAATGCTGTAAAGATGCACCCACGCCTGAATCTGCCAATGCTGTCCACACTGCAAATTGCGCCATGCCTGAAGTTTGCTCCGACCAAATTGGAAATTCTGCAGCATTAAATGGAATTTTCTTTTGCAATTGACGAATCACTTGTTGATCTTCATAGAACAATACCGTGCCAAAAGCTGCTGCACATTGTTCGATTTTCATTTTAGTACCTGCAAAAACCTGCTCTGGTACAAACTGACGTTGTACTTCCTGTACTAAATTCCAAAATTTTTTATGTGATTCAGAAAATAAAATAACCACGCGCGTACTTTGTGAATGATGTGCCGATGGACAGCTACGCACAGCTTCCTGAATCAGCTCGGTCATATAAGTTTGGCTAAAATGAACGCGTTTTCCTAAAGCATAAATACTACGGCGCTTTTTTAATTGATCGATGAAAGTCAGTTCATTTGCGTCATAGTTCGGCTTTTTCTTAAGCTTAAAGTCTTTCGTGATATCTGCTGTAAGCACATGACCAATTTTATTTAACAGTGTCATTTTGACTTCCCCAAAAAACCAATCAAAATCAATCTAATATTTTTTCTTATTCTATATAGACGAAAGTGCTTTTATTCACATTCGTATTTTTAGCTGCTGCTTTTTACAACACTCAAACCCGCTAAAAACAACAAACTCCGCATTTTGCGAAGTTTGTGTGAAACTTACAGCATTTTACATTTTAGCTTTAAAACTTAATTCAAAACTTATTTTTCAGTTTCAAACAGTGCTGCAACAAATGCTTTGGCTGAGAATGGACGTAAATCATCAATTTTTTCACCCACACCAATAAAGCGAATTGGCACATGGCTACGGCTTGCAATGTTAAATAACACGCCGCCTTTTGCAGTGCCGTCCAGTTTAGTGATGGTGATGCCTGTTAAGCCAACAGCCTCATCAAACATTTCAACTTGGTTAATGGCATTTTGACCCGTGCCTGCATCCACAACCAACATCACTTCATGCGGTGCAGTCGCATCAATTTTTTGCATCACACGCTTAACTTTAGTCAATTCTTGCATCAGGTTGCTTTTGTTATGCAAACGTCCAGCAGTATCTGCAATTAACACATCAATGCCTTTGGCACGCGCACTTTCAAACGCATCGAAAATAACAGAAGCACTGTCTGCACCGTGACCTTGTGCAACAACGGCAACATCGTTACGCTCACCCCAAATCTGCAATTGTTCTGTCGCTGCAGCACGGAAAGTATCCCCTGCGGCCAACATGACTTTTTTACCTTCGCCTTGTAAGCGTTTCGCTAACTTGCCAATGGTTGTGGTTTTACCTACACCATTCACACCCACGACTAAAATCACATAAGGGGTTTTATTGGCATCAATATGTAAAGGTTTTACCCGTGGCGCAAGCAAAGCCACTAATTCTTCTTGCAAAGCCTTATATAAAGAATGTGAATAAATTAAGTCGCCACGCGCAGTACGCTCGGTCAAATTGGCAATAATGGTTTTCGTTGCATCTACACCAATATCTGCAACCAACAGTTGTTCTTCGACTTCTTCTAATAATTCATCATCAATTTCTTTACCGCCAATCAGAATATTCACCATGCCATCGGCAAAGTTTTTACGGGTTTTGGTTAACCCTTCTTTCATGCGACTAAAGAAACCACCTTTCGCAGGCGCATCCGTGTCTGATGATGTTTCTGCAGCATGTTCAGAGGTTTCTGCTTGTTGTAGAGGTGTTGTTTCAACAATCGGAATATTTACCGCTGGTAAATTCGGTAATGTGACATCATCATCTCCGATATCAGCATCAATCAAAAATTTATTTTGCCCATTAGATTGCTGTTGCATGCCGAATCCTTGAAAAGCATTGCGTTAAAAAATCGGATTCTAACATAAACCAATTGCTTTTACCTCGTATTCCAACCACATAGCCGCATACAAAAAATACCTACAGCAATCCTTGCCTTTCCGCTTTAATTTCTGAAAGATAAGCCGATAACGATTGATCTCCACTTGCTTATGTTCCAATTTTCGATGAAGTCTGTTTGTGCGTTGCTTTGGGGTTTAACAGCTTCGATTAGCCATGCTGAAGTTTTAGCTGCGAATAACACTTTTGAAACCACACTCAACAATGGTTTAAAAGTCATTATCCGTGAAGACCATCGTTCTCCCATAGTGATGACTCAAATTTGGTACAAAGTGGGCAGTAGCGATGAGTCCGGAAATACACTTGGGATTTCGCACGTACTTGAACACATGATGTTTAAAGGTACAGCCAAGGTGCCGAATGATGAATTTACCCGTTTAAGTCGTATTTATGGTGGCAGTGTCAATGCAGCAACCTTTACCAATTACACGAATTATTATCAGCTCTATCCCAAAACTTATTTCCCACTGGCTTTAGAGTTGGAAGCCGACAGAATGAGTAATTTGTTACTTCGCCAACAAGACTTTGAGCCTGAAATTAAGGTGGTAATGGAAGAACGGCGGCAACGTACCGATGATAATCCACGGGCTTTGGCTTTTGAACGCTTTAAATGGATTGCCTACCCAACCAGTCATTATCGCCAACCCATTATTGGGCACATGAAAAACTTGCAAAGCATTCAGCTGCAAGATGTACAGGCGTGGTACAAAAAATGGTATCGCCCCAATAATGCTATTCTAGTGATTGTGGGCGATGTAGATCATCAAGCCGCATTGTTGCAAGTCCAAAAGTATTTTGGAGATATTCCGAAAGCACCTACGCCACCGCGCAATGATGTGTTGGAGTTTGAACAATTAGGTTATCGGCACATGGAATTGTCTGCGACTGTGCAAGTTCCTAATTTATATATGGCTTGGAATGTCGGTTCATTGGCAACAGCTAAAAATCCTCAAAATGCCTTCGCGCTCACTATCATCAAACAACTGTTAGACAGTGGAATTACTTCACGTTTAGAACAGCGCTTGGTCAGAAACAATAAGATTCTTAGCTCAGTCAGTGTCAGTTATGACCCGTATCAACGTGGGGATAGTTTGTTTAGTATTTCAGCATTGCCTGCAGCAGGTGTAACGTTAAGCGAAGCACAGGTCGCGATTCAAAACGAAGTGGATACGCTAAAACAGGATTTGGTCAATTCAAGTGAAATTGAGCGCGTGGTGACTCAATTTGTGGCCAATTGGATTTATAGTCAGGATGATTTGGCAGGACAAGCCCGAACCATTGGCAATTTGGAAGTCAATGGATTCAGTCACCGTTTAATCGATGTTTTACCACAACACTTCCAAGCGATTACTGCCCAGGATCTGCAACGTGTTGCGCAAAGTTACTTTAACAAAGACAGACTTAGCACCTTGTATTTATTACCTCAAAGCACAACACCTTAAACTGTGATTTTCATGAAAAAACATCTATTCAGCACGCTTATTTTAAGCACTAGTTTTAGCCTATGTTCTGCTGGCTTTGCGATGGAAACTGCCACCAGAGCAGCGCATGATTTTGCTGAAACAGATGTAAGTACGCCTTTACAATCTTTGAGCTTGCTGCACAGTTTAAATGCCGTAAATGAATTGGTCGATGTTCGCGCTCCACAGGTATATGAATTAAAAAATCATCGACACGTACGCACTTTATTTGTCGAAAATCCTGCTTTGCCAATGGTTGATATCCAACTGACTTTTAATGCAGGTTCTGCCCGCGATGCAGAAATTGAAAAAGGTTTATTTGGCGTTGCCAATATGGCAGCCCAACTGATTGATGAAGGCACCAAGCGTTATAAGGCAGAGGAAATTGCCGCAGCCTTTGAAACCACAGGCGCACGTTTTAGTACCACGGCGTACCGCGATATGTTTGTGGTACGGCTAAGAACACTGTCTGATCCGCAGAAAATGCAAACTGCCGTCAAAATGATGCTGGAAATACTGAAACATGCAACTTTTGAGCGTTCTAATATCCAGCGTGTGCAAAGCAATACACAAATTGGGCAAAAACAACTGCAAGAAAATCCAAGCCGTTTAATGAATATTCGCTTATATCGCGCAATTTACGGACAACATGCCTATTCAGAACCCATTACAGGCACCAATGGCAGCATCAAACGGATTCAACCAAAGCACTTACAACAATTTAGAGATCAGTTTCTGGTCGCGCAAAATATGAACATTGCCATTACAGGCAAATTAACCTTAAAAGAAGCAGAAAAACTTGCCAATACCATCAGCGCACATATTGCCCAAGGTGTTGCAGCAACAGCTTTGCCACAGCCTACACCTGCAACACGTTTCAACATCCAGCATATTCCCTACCGGTCACAACAGGCGCATGTCAGTATTGCACAACTTGCGACTACACGGGATGATCCTGACTATTTGGCTTTAGAAATTGCCAATAAAATGCTGGGCGGCAGCAGTTTCAATTCAATTTTGATGAAAGAATTACGAGTAAAACGTGGCTACACTTACGGTGTTAGCAGTTCGTTTCGTTTTACCCAAGCAGCGGGTTTGTTTAGCTTAGGCTATTCTACGCGCCAAGATCAGTTACTCGATAGTATTCAAGTCGCTCACCAGAGCTTAATTCAGTTTGTACAACAACCTATGAATTTAGAACAATTAAAAGAAACCAAAGCAGGTTTAATTCGTGCATTTCCGAATCAATACAGCAGCAATGCCAGTATTAATGCCCAGCTTGGGCACATCGGTTTTTATCGACTTCCTGCAAATTATTTAAGTGATTATGCAGAACGAGTGGAAAAAGTTACCGCTGAAGATGTGCAACGTGCAATTCGCAAACATTTGCATCCTGATCGTTTAACTTTAGTAATTGTGAGCGAACATTTAGATAAAGCCGCATTGGTAAAAATGCTGCAGGACAATTTACTCGCACCAACATCTTTAACACCGACACCGCACAATATGAATAACATGCCAACAGAAAAAATTACTCTTGCACCAAGGCAGGAAGTTGTTGAGCCCGATCTTGCTCCATTTGATGTGCCTGCATCAACTTTAAATAATGCACATAACGAATCGGACGTTGATTGAGTAAATGAACTGCCATGTCTTGGGTATTGGCATACATAGATTGTTGTGACAAACGCTCAACATTTTGAAATTGTTGCACCCCAACTGGGCGATAAAGCGCAACACTTGCTAAAGTTAAAATAATAAAAATGATACTCAGCACAACAATATTATAAATTTGCTCGAGTTTCAGTTGAGAAATAAATTGAATCGTTTTTTGAATTGCGTTGTGCATGACCTACCTCTAATCGCCTTAGTGTAGGATGCCCTTGTGAGATGTACAAGTTAAACAGCTCAATTTTACTGTATCGTCACAGTAAAAATTGAGCCTTTTTCTACAAATTCTACAAAGGATTTAGCTTTAGCCAATCGTGCCACGAATTACCGCAAAGTATAAAACCAATGCAATGACTGCAAGCACCAAGAAAATAGCAAATACACTGACACCGCCCTCTGCTTCGGCAGGATGCAGTTCATCTTCATCGGCAATACGGAGTAATTCACCATCATAATTACGATAAAACTCTATACGATCGCTTCGCTCTAAAGTTTTAGCAAAGTCAGCCACACGTTTACGTTGCGCCAAGCAGTATTCACCTAAATGAACATCTCGACGGAAAATTACCTCATCTAGTTTTTTACGGTGATGATGTGCCAACTCAATAATTTGAG
Source organism: Acinetobacter sp. YH12136 (assembly GCF_013418545.1). Taxonomy (NCBI): domain Bacteria; kingdom Pseudomonadati; phylum Pseudomonadota; class Gammaproteobacteria; order Moraxellales; family Moraxellaceae; genus Acinetobacter; species Acinetobacter sp. YH12136. The sequence continues at coordinate 40,344 of NZ_VPBV01000022.1, read as the reverse complement.
AAGTCAATGGAGGTACATCAAAAGCACATCCGTCTACGGATCTTGTCATGTTGTTCTCCTTTTTTATCATGCTTAGAGCTTTAGTTTAATCAAAATTAAACTTGTTCAATGTTTAATCATGTAAACTTGAAATATGCTCATTAACCCCGATAATTATTTGACAATTCAATCAAATTGTAATATTAGTTTAACAATAAAGCGTTAAATTGATATGAAGCCTAAAAGGTAGGCTTAAAATAAGTAATCATAATTACAATAAGGAGTTTAATATGATTCAAACGATCTCTCACCATGACTTAGAGCATGTTTATGCAAATGCAGTAAACACGATTCATTCACAAATGAACTTCCAAGACGCGGTAAAACAACTCGAAGAAGCTGCACGTGCAGGACATGGTAAAGCGGCAATGTTCTTAGCAGAACTGTATTATCAAGGTTTCCGCGTAGAACGTGATTCATTGAAAGCGCAATACTGGCAAAACATGGCCACCATGCAAGCATAATAAAACGTCACTTAGGTGGCGTTTTTTTTGACCCTTTTTTTTAGATGCTCCAACCATAAATACATATTTGTTTACGATTTTAAGCAAAGCTTAAACGGTATATTCATCAATTCTTTTTACAATATAGCCAAATTTTACAACCTTGCTTGATTATGAATCAGATTAACCAACTCCACCCTTTACCAAAGGATTTTCTGCTTAAAGTTACACTATTAAAATCAATGATGTACTGCGGTGTACTTTGGGGTTTATTCCATCAAGGTTGGGCAATGAGTTCAGATCACGATGATTATATTTTCCCTTTTTGGTTAAATGCGGTACAAGCGCATAAATATGCTGCTAAACACTGGCCACAATATAGTCCTCGTAAAATTTCCGCGCAGGATTTTGAAACTTTTTTATTACCAACGCTCACCCGTTTAAATGTCACGCCAACCTTGTTTGGTTCGTCAAGTCAAAAAATTAAACTAACCACTTCACAAATGAAGCATTTCTTTTTTAATGAACCTGCGTTAAATATTGCTTAAATAAAAACTGAATAGAATTGACGTAAAAATCAACAATCGTGACTCTAAAGTATTTGCAATTTTTACAATTCACGTTACTTTAAAAGTCAAACAATAAACAACAAATCAGGACACAGAATATGACCAAGGTAACTCACGTTTTACAAGATAAAGCACATCACGAAATTTACACAATTCGCCCAGAAGCAACGGTTTTAGAAGCAATTAGTTTAATGGCTGAAAAAGGCATTGGTGCGTTGGTGGTTACCGATCAAAACAATCATGTGGTTGGTATTCTGTCTGAGCGTGATTACACCCGTAAAGTTATTTTGATGGAACGAACTTCTAAAAGCACAACGGTTAGTGAAATTATGACTGCTAAAGTACTGACCGTGACCAAAAACACCAGTGTGAAAGAATGCTTAAACTTAATTACTGACCATCATTTACGTCACTTACCTGTACTTGAAGGTGAGCAGTTGGTAGGTTTAGTGTCGATTGGTGACTTGGTGAAAGCGACTATGGATGATCAGCGCAAACTGATCGAGCAGTTACAACAATATATTGCAAGCTAAGACACTGTTTTATAAAACCTGCCAAATATAAAGTAAAGATAAAAAACCGCCTAAACTTACACATTTAGGCGGTTTTTCATATTCAGTAGAATTAATTCAAACCTAATTTTTCTGCTACATAGTCTGAATCTTTATCACCACGACCTGAAAGATTAACCACAATTTTCACGTTTTTTGCCATTTTTGGTGCTTCACGTAATGCCCACGCCACCGCATGTGAGCTTTCCAAAGCAGGTACAATACCCTCTACACGTGACAACGTCATAAAGGCATCTAAACATTCTTGGTCAGTTGCCGTTGAATACTCCACGCGACCAATGTCTTTTAAGAAGCTATGCTGCGGCCCCACACCCGGATAATCCAAACCTGAAGCAATTGAATGTACTGGCAATGGCTCGCCTTGTTCATCTTCAAGCACATAACACGCCATACCGTGTAATTGACCCGGTTTACCCAAAGTTAAGGTTGCAGAGTGCTGATCTGTATCTAAACCATGACCTGCAGGTTCTACACCCACAAGCTTAACTTCTGGGTCATTTAAGAATGCGGTAAATGCACCCACTGCGTTTGAACCACCGCCCACACATGCCACGATATAATCTGGATTTACTCCAAAGCGTTCTTGGCTTTGCATTTTAATTTCATCGCCAATAATTGCTTGGAAATCACGTACCATTTTTGGAAATGGGTGTGGGCCAACCACCGAACCAATTGCATAAATATAATTTTTCGGGTCTTTTAAGTATTCTTCAAAAGCACTGTCTACAGCATCTTTTAAAGTCGCTGTACCACGTGTGACTGAAATCAGGTTAGCACCTAAAATTTTCATTTTCACGACGTTTGGATGTTCTTTTTCAATATCCACCTGTCCCATGTGAATTTCACACGGAATTCCCACTAGCGCACATGCCGTCGCCAAGGCTACCCCGTGCTGTCCCGCACCAGTTTCTGCAATGACTTTGGTTTTACCCATATATTTGGCTAGTAATGCCTCGCCTAAACAGTGGTTAATTTTATGTGCACCAGTATGGTTTAAATCTTCACGCTTTAAATAAATTTGCGCACCACCTAACTGTTCAGATAAACGCTTGGCATGGAATAAAGGACTTGGACGGCCAACATAGTGAGCAAACAAATCTTTTAATTCATTCTGAAATTCTGCCGTTTTACGAATTTCCTCATAAGCAACGTTAATTTCATCCATGGCTTCTTTTAAATGTGGTGGAATAAACTGCCCGCCATATTGCCCGAAAAAACCGTCTTCATTCGGTAATGCGATGCCATTGATTTGATGATCCATATCGATCCCCTCAGATTGAAATTCACGTTGCCTATCGTGTCTGCACTTACTTAGTCTTCGCCTAACAATCACTCAAAAGTTGAGTGATATTGACGAAAATGACGATTAACGCGCCAAATATTTAGTCATATCTTCAATGCCTTTTAAAGTCATTGGATACATATGATGTTCAAAAATTTGTTTAATTAAACCAATGGTATGTGTGTAATGCCAATAGCCTTCCTGTTCAGGATTCAGCCATGCGGTTTTTTCAAAATGCTGACGCAGACGTTGTAACCAAACTTGCCCTGCCTCATCATTCATATATTCTACCGAACCACCAATCGAATTCAGCTCATAAGGTGCCATACTCGCATCACCGACCACAATTACCCGATAGTCGCGTCCATAGGTATTCAACAAATCCCACGTATTCATACGGGTACTGCTACGGCGTAAATTGTCTTTCCAAACATAGTCGTATAAACAGTTGTGGAAATAAAAATATTCGAGGGTTTTAAACTCTGTTTTGGCCGCACTAAACAGTTTTTCACATTGGGCGATGTGTGCATCCATCGAGCCACCCACATCAAACAACATCAACACTTTGACGCGATTACGACGTTCTGGCACCAATTGCACATCTAAAATGCCCTGTTTGGCAGTTTCTCGGATAGTGCCATCAATATCCAATTCTTCAGCTGCACCTTGACGGGCAAATTTACGCAAACGACGCAGTGCCAATTGCATTTGTCGTGTACCTAAAATCTGTTCATCGTCTAAATTTCGATACTGACGCTGCTCCCAGACTTTAACAGCTGAACGCTTACGTCCAGGCCCACCAATGCGTACACCTTCAGGATGATCACCAAAAGCACCAAACGGTGATGTACCGCCCGTACCAATCATACGGTTGCCACCCTGATGCTTTTTATGCTGCTCGCGTAAACGCTCTTCCAGCATTTTCATCAATTCTTCTAAAGAACCTGCTTTTTTCAGCTCTTCGCGTTGTTCTGGCGTGAGATGTTTTTCTAATAGTTCTAAGTCGAACCAGTCTTTAGGCAATTGATGAACTTGCTGCAGTAAATCATCTAAATCAAAAGTGGAAATGCCATCAAAATAATCTTTCATGGCACGGTCAAACTTGTCAAAAAAACGCTCATCTTTGACCATGACGGTTTTAACAAGTTGATAGAATTCATCTTGATCTGCAAAAACCAGACCCGATGCCACCGCCTGATTTAAGTCAATCAATTCACGTGTGGTGACAGGTACACCGTAACGTCGCAAGGTATAAAACAAGCGCACGAACATGGCGTTGTCCTCCCTTAACGGCGCGACATAAAGGCTAAACGCTCAAGCAATTGCACATCTTGTTCATTTTTGATTAATGCACCGTATAAAGGCGGAATGGCTTTGCTTTTATCGCTATTACGCAAAATATCTTCCGGCATGTCATCTGCCATCAATAGGCTTAACCAATCAATTAATTCAGACGTAGATGGTGGTTTTTTTAAGCCCGGAACTTGGCGCAATTTAAAGAAAACTTGTAAAGCTTCTGAAACCAATGTGCTTGAAATATTCGGGAAATGCACATCGATAATATCGCGCATGGTCGCTTCATCTGGGAAATCAATATAATGGAAGAAACAACGACGTAAAAAAGCGTCTGGCAGCTCTTTTTCATTATTTGATGTGATGATCACGATTGGACGTTGTGTTGCCGTAATGGTTTCGCCTGTTTCATAAACATAAAACGACATTTTATCGAGTTCATGTAGCAGGTCATTTGGGAATTCAATATCTGCCTTGTCAATTTCATCAATCAACAACACACAGCGTTCTTCGCTGGTAAATGCTTCCCACAATTTCCCGGGTTTAATATAGTTTTTAACGTCATACACACGGTCATCGCCCAGTTGGCTGTCACGCAAACGCGACACTGCATCATATTCATATAAACCTTGCTGCGCTTTGGTGGTCGATTTAATGTGCCATGTAATCAACTTTAAACCCAAACTTTTAGCAACTTGCTCTGCCAATAAGGTTTTACCTGTACCTGGCTCACCTTTCACCAAAAGCGGTTTTTGCAAAGCACGTGCGGCTTTCACCGCAAGTTTTAAACTATCAGTCGCAATGTACTGATCTGTACCCGAAAATTGTTGCGCATCAACAGACATGATTTTACCTTAATTGTTTTAGTTACAGTGGTGAGGTATTTTTCTTGGCTTTATAAGTCGTTTGTTTAAGACGGTATCTTGACCAGAAATAACCGATCAATAAGCCAAGACCGATCACAAATAAAATGGCAGATAAATTAGACCAAACCAATGGGGTTTCTTTGGTTAAAACACCAAAAAGAAGTCCAAAGATGGCTGGGGCAAGTGCTGCATTGCTGCCTTCTGATACTGTTGGGGTAAGTAAAATTGCAAACAGCACAATCCAAGTGATACCACCTAACGGATTGGGCAAGCGTTTGGCAATTTCGTACCAGCACCATAAAATAATGGCACTCCCCAACAAATAAACAGAAACAGCAATTGCAGTTTCAGGAATTGAATCCAATCCAGTCATCACACTATTCATTTCTCAACTCCTGAATAAAGCTTAAGCACCACGTAAACCTTCTGGTTCAACGGCATTTGGGTTAATTAAGCCTTCTGGTGGCACTTGAATAAAGAAGCCACGTGTTTGAATAGAATCCATGACATGCAAAACATTCACACGTGCCAACTTACGGCTTTCAGACAGTTGCAAATCCATTACAAATGTCGCACGACCAAATGCAACTCGCATTGGCTCAGGTAAAACCTCTAGCGGGTTAAACGCTTCTGCTTGATTCTCAGTTTGCTCAGGACGGGCGATGTATAAATACATCTCATCTTTTTTGCTCGATTTATAAATTGAACAGTGCATAAACAACAAAACTCTAAAAACTCAGGCAAAGGATACAACAAAAAAAACCGAGATACATTAACCATTATTAACGCATTGGTCTATGTTTACACTCAAACAAAGAATGGCGTGAAAATTCATCCATTTTCAGGTGAAAAACGGCTTTATTTAAAATGTGGATCGGTTTGATTTATTCAGCAACTTTCATCTGACCAGACAAATAACGCTCGTCGGCATGTAAAACTTCAATTAAAGGCTTGGTGAGTAATTCATAACGCCAACCTAACAAATAGTTAGGCAAATCTTGCTCATCGTTATGAAATACCACATGCTGATAAAGCGCATTGAGCCATTTTTTACGCAGCAAAACTTCTTTTGGAATTTGAGTTTCCTGTACGGCACGTTGAATCACCTGTTCTACATTTTCGCCCACTTCTTTTGAAGAATGACGAATTGGTCGCGCCATACGTAATGGCCATTGTGATTGATCAGGCAAATATTTAATTAAATCTAAAATAGTTTTGCCATGTTCACGCACAATATGCGCACGTAAATCTTTAATAGTACTGAGCTGGAACTGATTTTTAGGATTTTTCTCGACCAAGTCCAGCATAGTAGAATTACGCAAAATAAAACTACGTGGTTGGTTTAAGGCTTTTACCATTTGCTCACGCCAAACGGCCAATTGTTGCAATTGCATGAGTTGACGGCGTGAATGACGATAGTTGCCCACATCCTGATACAACAACTCTAAAGGTGTTTCTTCACCAATTTCCTGAGTTAAATTGCGGCAATCTTCTTGTGCAAAATCCAGTAAATAATTTTGTTTTAAGTCGGTTTGTACCTTATCTGCCAATTGCATTAGATACAGCACATCATTGGCAGCATAATTTAACTGCTCATCGGACAACGGACGTGCAAGCCAGTCTGAGCGAGTTTGCCCTTTATCAATATCGACATTGAGCATGGTTTTTAAAGCGTTTTGATAACTGACTTGTAAACCATGCCCTAAAAATGACATGCCAACTTGGGTATCAAACACGTTATCTAAGTTTTTTTGCTGTGCATAATGATAAATTAAATCAATATCTTCACCGCAGGCATGAAAAATATTTTGCTGCGCCTGAAACAGTTTTTCCCAAAATGCACTTAAATTTAAAGAAGTGCCATCTAACAAATAGACCTGATCATTCACATTAATTTGGAATACACCCAATTTTGGCCATAAAGTATCAACCTTAATAAATTCGGTGTCTAAACCATAAATGCTGTTTTGGCTCATTAATGCCAAGACATTTTCAAAGTCTTTTTGTTGGTGAATAAATTGGAACATAGCGAGCAGGTAAAACAGGATTCTCTAGGGGTTCATTTTAAACATTAAATAGCATTTAGCTATAAAAATATGTCCAGTATTTTCAATTTTTATCTTATTTCTAAGTCGATACAGTGAAAATTTAAATTTTTTATCGTTTTTTTATCTTAATTTGATTTTTTATTGGCTTTAAAGGCAAGTAGTCCTTTTCATGGATGATTTATCAATTGATTATTCATATAAAATAGCCACACATGCGAAATAAACATCCACATGAAATAAGCACCTAAATGCTTATTTCATTCGCATCCGATTATGCACCGCCTGACTTAAAGTATGGCTATCGACATATTCAAGTTCGCCACCTTGCGGCACACCTTGCGCAATACGGGTCATCTGCACAGGCAAATGTTTGGTCGCTTCTGCCAAATAGTGCGCTGTCGCCTGACCTTCTACGGTTGCATTGGTCGCCAAAATGACTTCGGTAATGTTGCCATCACTTAAACGCTGAACCAGATATGGAATACCAATTTCGTCAGGCCCAATGCCATCTAAAGGTGATAAGTGTCCACCTAAAACATGGTATTTGCCACGAAAACTGCCGCTTTGCTCAATCGCCATGACATCGGCCGGAGATTCCACCACGCAAAGTAAGTGTGCATCACGATCATGTGAGGCGCAAATATTGCAGACTTCATCTTCCGTTAATGAGTGACAAATTGAACATTCATGAATATAGCTAGTAGCTTCGTTCAAAGCATGAGCCAAACCGACTGCACCTTCTCTATTTTTCATAATCAGGTGCAATGCCATGCGTTGAGCCGATTTTGGCCCAACACTTGGCAAAATGCGTAGCGCTTGTACCAGTTGATCAAAACGATCACTAAACATACGCCGTTCCTTAGAATAAACCAGCCAAGCCCGGTGGCAAGCCCATGCCTGAGTTTGCAGACTTCATTTTTTCTTCAGAAATTGCTTCGGCTTGACGGGCAGCATCATTCATTGCAGCGGCAATCAAATCTTCAATCATGTCTGCATCGTCTTGCAATAATTCAGGGTTGATTTCAATGCGTTTGACCACATTACGGCAGGTCATAGTCACTTTCACTAAACCACCACCTGCTTCTGCATGCACTTCAGTTTGCGCAAGTTCTTCTTTGGCTTTTTTAATGTTGTTTTCCACTTCTTTTTGCATGCGCTGTGCTTGCTGCATCAACATATTAATGTTCATAAAAATCTCCGAACAAATGATCTATTTAGTTTTAAATGAGGTCTAAACCGCGCTCGATGTCGCGAATAATATCATCAATATCTTCCAAGCCAACAGAAACACGAATTAAACCTTCGCTGATACCTGCTGCTTGTTTGGCTTCTGGGGTCATTCTGCCATGCGATGTTGTTGCAGGATGGGTAATGGTTGATTTTACATCGCCCAAATTACTGGTGATAGATAGGAAGCGTGTGTTGTCAATCACAGTCCACGCGCCTTCACGCTCGCCTTTCACCACAAAAGATACAACACCACCAAAGCCAGACTGTTGTTTTTTCGCCAACTCATGCCCCGCATGATGCGGCAGACCTGCATAATACACTTTTTCAACTTTTGGATGTGCATCTAGCCACTCGGCAAGTTTTTGTGCGCTAGCGCAATGTGCTTTCATCCGCAGGCTTAAAGTTTCTAAACCTTTTAAGAAAATCCATGCGTTAAATGGACTTAATGAGTTACCCAAAGTACGAATCACACCGTTGATTTCTTCAACCAGTTTATCTTTGCCCACCACAGCGCCGCCTAAAGCACGTCCCTGCCCATCAATATATTTGGTCGATGAGTAGATAATTAGGTCAGCACCAAATTTAATTGGTTGTTGTAAAACTGGGGTACAGAAGGTGTTATCAACTGCAAATAAAGCATTATTTGCATGTGCAATATCGGCAATGGCTTGTAAATCGCCTACTTGTGCCAATGGATTTGATGGTGTTTCAATAAATAACAAACGCGTATTTGGACGAATCGCTTGCTTCCAACTGTCTAAATCTTCTAAATCAACAAAAGTGACATCGACACCAAACTTCATCACGTATTTTTCAAATAGTGAAATGATCGAGCCAAATACAGCACGTGAACAGACTACATGATCACCCGCTTTAAGATAAGCCAAAGTGATCGCATGAACGGCCGCCATACCCGAACTTGTCGCAACCGCACGTTCTGCACCATCTAATACTGCCAAGCGTTTTTCAAAAGCCTGTACAGTTGGATTGGTATAACGTGAATAGGTATTGCCTTCAATTTCACCTGAGAATTTTGCAGCTGCATCGGCAGCATTTTCACAAACAAATGATGAAGTCAGGAAAATTGGCTCACTGTGTTCGCCTTCAATTGTACGGTTGTGTCCGGTACGAATTGCCAAAGTATCTAATTGATATTCAATGTCGTCGTGTTGACTCATCTTTACTGCTCAGCCCTAAACTTAGTCCTAAGACCTGTTTGTTAAATAATTGCCAACATTTTGAGCGCCAAGCGCATTTAAGGTCAAGGTAAAATGTATAAATATCGCTTAGACTTCATTCAAATCGGCGCCACGTGTGATGGAACACCTCATGAATCAGCTACAAAGAAAATTTAATCCGCACCGAAAAAAGCTTAAAAACCTCAGCACTCGCTTATTTAAAAGCCGTGATTTGATCTTATCTCAGACCACGCCATACGACATCGTGGCACGTTATAAGTATGCGCAGATTCGCTATTACGCTTCGCCAGATAAGCAATATAAAGAGCCGCTGGTTTTTGTTGCGCCTTTAGCAATTACCATGTCGATTTATGACTTATATCCTTATCGCTCTTTAGTGAAACATTTTCAGCATAGCGGTTTTGATGTGTATTTGGTTGATTGGGGACAATTGACCTATCAACATTGTCATTTAAATTTTATGGCTTTTATTCAGGATGCAATCCCTAATTGTATTCAACTCATTTTACAACACGCCAAAGTCGAACAAATTTCACTACATGGTTGGAGTATGGCGGGTATTTTTGCCATGCTTTATACCGCCGACCAACAAACAACTCATATTAAAAACTTGATGGTTTTGGGTAGCCCTGTAGATAGCTATGCTTCGGGGCGGGTTGGTAAACTCTTTCAACTGACCAATCAACTGATTTCTAAATATCCCAAATTGCAACATGCCTTTTATTCAGGAAAAATTCCAAAGCATTTAATTCATACACCGGGTTTAATCAATGCGATTGGTTTTAAGATTTTAGACCCTAGAGCATGGCTGGAAAGTAATAAACAGATGCTGTCGAATCTGCACGACTTACAAACCTTGCATGAAAACGCAACTTTAGCCAATTTTTTAAATAATATGATTGATTATCCGGGTGGGATTAATCAGGACATGGTATTGAATGTATGGCTGCAAAACCCACTCAAACAAGGTCATATTCAACTCAAACAACATCAGATAGACCTTAAAAATATTCATTGTTCACTTTTGGTCGGTGCGGGTGATAGCGATCAAATTGTCACTGCTGAAGCTGCTCAACCTTTATGTGAATTGACAAGTAGTACCGATGTCACGTTTACTCTTATTCCAGGTGGACATTTGGGTTTAATGTCCAGTCAAAAAAGTGCCAATGAATTCTGGCCTAAACTGACCACTTGGTTAGAACAACGATCTAGCAAAATTGCATAAAGAGAGCAAAAACATGATTCAATCTGTTGCATTTATTGGCTTAGGCGCAATGGGCTACCGCATGGCAGCCCATTTACCTAAACATTTTGATACGGTCTATGTCTGGAATCGTAACTTTGCCAAAGCCGAGCAACATGCTGCTGAATATGGCACACAAGCGGTTGAATTGGCTCAAGCGGTGCAAGCAGATATTATTTTTTCTTGCTTGCCTACCAGTACCGAAGTTGAAAACCTGATTGCACAAGTTCCGCTGAAAGCAGGTTCAGTCTGGGTCGATTGCACCAGTGGCGTACCCGAAAGTGCTAAAAAATTGGTACAACAACTTGAAACACAACAGATCGACTTTTTAGATGCACCTGTAAGTGGACAAACGATTGGTGCAGAAAATGCCACCTTAACAGTCATGATTGGTGGTAAAGCAACTGCTTTTGAAAAAGCCTTACCTGCAATTCAGGCTTTTGGTAAAGTGATTCAGCATGTGGGGGAACCCGGTGCTGGCTTTGCCGTAAAAGCGGTGAACAATATGTTAATGGCAGTAAGTTTGTGTGCTGCAGCTGAAGGCTTTACCACCTTAAAAGCGCATGGCGTAAACTTAAATCAGGCCTTGCAATGCATTAATGCTTCGAGCGGTAAAAGCGCAGTAACGGAAATGATTTTGCCGCAGCGAGTACTGAACCGTGCTTTTCCAAAGACTTTTGCTCTGCCTTTACTGGCCAAAGACACAGGAATCGCATTGGATTTAGTCCGTGAAGCAGCTTTGCCTGCACCTGTATTGGCTTTAACCCAAAGCCTGATTCAGGCAGCGAATTTAACCGCAGAAAAAGACAGTGATTTTTCCACTGCTGTGAAAATGTATGAATTATGGAGTAATATTACCCTAGAGTAAGAACTCGCCATTGAATATGCAGCCATAAACCCAATAATGTGTATTAAGTGGCTAGTCACACCATCATTAAATAGAGGAAACTCTTATGAACAAGTTTAGCATTGCCGTATTTGCAAGCCTTGCAACTTTAATTGGGGCAAGTTCAACTGCTTTTGCATCCGAACAAGAATGTCAAAAACTTAAAAATGACCACGATGTTATTTATGCATCTAAAGGGTTCTGCTTCAAAGACCCAGAAGCTAAAGCACGTTTTGGTAATGACAACTGCTATACAACCAAACCTAAGTTTTCTGAAAAAGAACAACAACGTCTTGACGCAATCAAAGAACGTCAAAAAGAACTGAACTGTAAATAACCGTTCTGAAATATCAAAGCTGAATTTAAGGAATCATAATGGCTTACGATGATCAAAATATTTTTGCAAGAATTCTACGTGGCGAACTTCCTGCAATTAAAGTGTATGAAGATGACCAAGTGCTTGCGTTTATGGACATCATGCCGCAAGCCGATGGTCACACTCTCGTGATTCCTAAAACACCTGCAGTAACTTTATTGGATTTACCTGCAGATGCAGCAGCATATACCATTCAAATTGTGCAAAAAATTGCAAAAGCAATGCAGCAAGCTTTGGGTGTAGATGGTATCGTGTTAATGCAATTGTCAGGTACAAGCGCAGGTCAAACTGTCCCCCACGTGCATTTTCACTTAATTCCGACGTCGGTACATCAGCTTGGGAAACATGCTGCACAAATGGGCGACCAAGACAAAATTAAAGCCCAAGCGGAAAAAATTAAAGCAGCGCTCTAAAATATTTCCAAAATAAGCAGCAAAAATGAATGGAGCACCTGCTCCATTTTTTTCATCTCATACTTTAACCCTGCATTTTTTCAAGCAGTTTATGACAATAGCATTTCAGTCTGCTTGCAATTAAGTTATTCATTTCATATATTTTTTCTAAATTTAAAAACTCAGTCACTAAAAAAATGCGAATAAAAGTAAGTTTTTGATCTAATTTGTACTTTTTAATAATTTTGAAATATTTCCTTAATATTACTGTCGCATTTGTAAGGAATACTTAGCACCAATAGAGAACAGCGGTAGATCAACCCTACTTCTGAACAATGTTTAGGACTAAAAAACAATAGTCTGTATTGGAGCTACACATGAAAAAAACGCTTTGCGCATTAGCAGTTGGGGCAACCTTTTTAACACCAGCATTAGCGATGGCTGCTGATGTTAAAGTTTATGGTCGTGCACACGTATCTTTAGACTATCTTGATGATGGTAAAGACTATAACGAAGTTGGTCTTTCTTCTAACTCATCACGTTTAGGCTTCAAAGCTGAACAAAAATTAGAAAACGGCATGACTGTTTTTGGTCAAGTTGAACAAGAAGTTAACTTTGCTAGCGGTAGCCAAGATGGTAAAAGCGTAGACTTTGCTACTCGTGATACTTTCGTAGGTTTAAAAGGTGACTTTGGTCAAGTACGTGCAGGTCGTTTTGACAGCCCATTTAAAGTTGCTCGTGGTCCAGTGAACTTCTTTGGTGATATGGTTGGTGACATTCGTAACGTAACACGTGTTAGTGATAATAAGTTTGATGAACGAAATGAAAATACCGTTGAATATAAATCTCCTAAATTCGGTGGTGGTTTTAACGTACTTGCAGCTTTATCATTACATCCAAGCACTTCAATTCCCAAAGATGCAACGACCGGAGAAGGTCAGGACGACAATAAAGCTTACGATCTGGCTTTAACTTATAAAGAAGGTCCTGTTGACTTTGCAGCTGCTTATGAACGCTATGAAGAAAACTCTGCAATTGGCTCGGGTGAGCGTGATGGATTCCGTATCGCAGCAGCATACAAAATCACACCAGAACTAAACTTAGGTGGTTTATACCAATATCTTACACATGACTTGGAAGGTACTGCAACCAAATATGCTGATGCACAAGTATTTGGTGTAGCGGCAGACTATAAAGTAGCACCAAAGACTTATGTACGTGGTCAGGTATTCCACCGTGACGTTGACACCGAAGATGCAAACTCTACACTTTTAGCAGTTGGCGTGGAACATCGTTTAGACAAGGCTGTACGTGTATACGCAAACCTTGCAACCATGTTAAATGATAAAAATGCTGATCTTACTCCTTGGAAAGAAGGTCGTAGCTTTGGTAACTCCGTAAAAGGTGCTAAAGACGAAAACTCAACAGCTCTTTCTTTAGGTTTCCGTTACGACTTCTAAGTCTGAACCAAACTTAAAACATAAAAACACGCTTCGGCGTGTTTTTTGCATACTTAAAAAACCAAATAAAAACTAAGCCAACAAACTTGCTGGCTTAGTTTATTCAAGTCAGTTTTGCAAAGCTGAATTTTTCAATATTAACGCTTTAAAAATCCAGACACTAAATTCATCACTTGTTGAATATCATCATTGGCTTCTTGTTTGCTAGTTTGCTCACCTTGTGGTGTCAATGAATCAATAATTTGCGGCAATACTGCAGAAATCGCATTATAAATATCTTGCTTTGGCGCCTGAGTTTGCTGTGCGACCTGCTCTACATCGGCATCATCAAATAAACTTTGTACTTGTTCAGCACCTACATGCGCATTTTCACCTGGGCCTGTAGACACCCAATCATCCACCTGACTGGTTAAGCCTTGTCCTTTGAGTTTATCCAAAGCACCTTGCAAGCCACCCTGTTTTTGAATCCATGCCAACACCAAAGGCAAAACTGCAATCAATAAACTTTGTGTACCTGAAGCACCTGTAGCAGAACGCTGTTGTTGCCCACCTAACTGACCTAGTACCGAACCAAGAATGCCACCCAAGCCGCCTTGCGCAGATTGTTGGTTATTACCACCAAGTTGCCCCAAAACCGAACCTAAAATACCACCCAATCCACCTTGAGATTGATTAGATTGCTGATTCGCGCCCAATGCCTGCTTTGCTAAAATTTCAACAATATTGCTTAAATTGGTCATTTTATTTTCCTCATAATGCCCTTATGACAGCATACGAAGTTTTGACTGAATTGCGCACTTGAAATTGTTAAATTTTACAATATTCTAAATTTGTTAAGCAGTTATCATTATTAGGTTCTTATGAGTTTAATGCACCACTTACCAACGGAATTTATCCCAATTTTCAGGGTTTGCCCAAAACTTAGAATTAAACCAATCAGGCACGTGCTTATAAGTCAAAATATTAAATTGCCATAAGCACAAATGATGCTGCTCAAAGCGATGTTCAATCAATTGCGTAAAACCAAGCGCTCTAAGCAATTGCTCATCTTCACGCGCAGCAATCACCACAATACGTTTTGCCAATAAATCACGTAGCTTCACCAAAATTTGCGAGGTGTGTTGTGGCGTCTGCACAGCAAAATCTGCAGCATCTAAAAATACAACTGCCAAATCAAAACGTTGGGTAAAAGGCAGATTTAAAAATGCCAATGCGCTAAAATACTGCCATTGGATAGTTGGCTGCTCATCAGCCGCTTGATTGTTATACTTCGGGCTTGCTTCAATATTTTGCCCTATACACAATGCAGTAGAAATTGGCTGTTGTTGAGATAAATCATCAATTAATGCTTGAATTAAACGCATTTCAGCCATCACTGCATTCCTTCATTTTCGAGAGAGTATTCTTATGGAACTACAAGGCATTTGCCATAAAATGCACGCAGGTCTTAAGGACCATAGTGTAACTGATGAACAGGTACACAAGGCAAATGTTGAATATAAATTTATTCTAGACCGTGCAGAAATTGACCTGCCTTTTCAGCTTGGGCAAGAACTTGAACTGGAATGGACGGGCAATATTTATTGTGTTTCTTGTGGTGTGAAAACACCAAAATCCTATTCGCAAGGACATTGTTTCAAGTGTTTTAAAACCAAAGCATCTTGCGATATGTGCATCATGAAGCCTGAGACCTGTCACTATCATTTAGGTACCTGTCGTGAAGATAGTTTTGCTCAAGAAGTCTGCTTTCAACCGCACATCGTATATTTAGCCAATTCAAGTGCTTTAAAAGTGGGAATCACCCGTTTAGGTCAAATGCCAACACGTTGGCTAGATCAGGGCGCAACTCAAGCCTTGCCAATTATGAAAGTCGGCTCACGCCGTTTATCTGGGCAATTGGAAGTTATGTTTGGTACACAGGTCGCAGATAAAACCGACTGGCGCAAACTACTCAAAGGCGAAGCAGAGCCTTTAAACCTAGTTGAAGTGCGTGAACAACTGATTGAAGAGTTTGCACCTAAAATTCAGACCATTCGTGATGAGTTTAGTCAAAACCTTGAATTCAACGAAACGGTAGAGCTTTTAGATCAGGAACTTCCGCGTGAATTTGTTTATCCTGTAGAACAGTATCCTGAGAAAATTAAATCGCATAACTTAGATAAAACCCCAATTATTCGCGGCAAACTGCAAGGAATTAAAGGGCAATATTTAATCTTGGATACAGGTGTCATCAACATTCGTAAATACACAGGTTATGAGCTAAAAATTCGCGCTGAATAAATCTTGAAACTGCTTACTTAATCATTTTAGATGCACAAAAAAACCAGCAAAATTGCTGGTTTTTTTGTAGATGTTCATCACTTATTTGATTTTCGCTTTCGATTTCAAATATTGCGTATAGTCATCTAGCTCTTGTTGAGCACGTAATTGTTGATACAACTGCGCTAACTCTTTCAGTTGCTCAGGCGTTAAAGCATTCGATGTAGTATCGTTTACATTTGATACAGCTACCACCACCAATTCATTTGGTATAGATGCTGTTGTTACTGACCACATACCATCTTTAGGCGCAAGCACACTAAATGCAGCACGTTCAATTTCACGCTTTAACAAACCATCTGCACGGGTGAATGTGCCTGCATTTTCAAAACGGATTTGGTTTTTCGCCAAAACGGTCGCTGCAGGTTGAGTTTTAAAGGCATCCAACGCAGCTTGAATATCTTTTTTCGCTGCATCAAAGGCTTTTTTCTCAATCAGTTTAGCTTTTACGCGGGGTGTTGCTTCTTCTAAAGTTTGCACACCTGCGGCATGGTAATTACGCACTTTCACCCATACCACATCGCCATTGGCTAAAGTAATGTTACTCGATGCGTTGCGATCGCCATTTTTCACATCATCATTAAACAATTTAACTTTGACAGATGGCTGGCTTAAAACAGGATGCTGCGCCGCCAAAGTTAAACCATTAACAGATTCGACTTTGGCCGTTTTCACTTCTTCTGCCACAACATCTAAAGCATCACTACTCACCACCAATTCATTTAAGCTGTTGATGGTATCGGTATACGCATTTTCAGTTTTGGCTTTTTGCAACTCTGCCATTAAACGTGCTTTTTGAGTTTCAAACGCAGGGACTTGAACTGTAGCACCTTCTGTTTGAATCACATGATAGCCATATTGAGTTTTAATCGGCTGTGATACTTCACCAGATTTTAAGCTACCCACGGCTTTGTCAAAGGCATCGCCAAATACGCCTGCTTCATAACCTGCAACCTCACCACCTTTGGCTTTAGACTCAGGATCATCCGAATACTTTTGTGCAGCTGCAGTAAAGCTTGTACCTTGCTTAATTTCAGCTGCGGCTTGCTCTGCAAGTTTTTTAGCTGCGGCATCATCACGCGCATCGGTGGTGATTAAAATATGTTTCACTGTCGGTACAGCAGCACCTTTTTGAGTTTCGACAAACTTTTGATAAGCCTGTTGTAACTCTGCGTCAGTGACAGCCGTATTTGCAGGTGCAATATTGGCTGGAGTCACCACAATGTAATCGACATCAACGCTAGCAACCTGTTTAAAGGCATTGGCGTGCTGTTCATAATACGCAGCAATCTCTTGTGCATTTGTGGTGATGTTTTTCTTGTAGTCATCTAACTTAATGCTAGATAAATGCAAAGTACGTTGCTGGGTTTGTAAATTGGCAATTTGCTGAATATCAGACGGGCTAACTAAAGCATAATCGGTAAAGCTAGCACTCAGCATTTTTAACGCATGGTCTTGGCGTAAATTTGCCACAAGCGCCTGATTGGTCATGCCTACAGATTGCAGATAGTTCGCATACAAGCTTTCAGAAAACTTGCCATCTTGTTGGAAATTCGGTTGCTGTGCAATCATTTGTTCAATTTGTGCATCGCTCAAAGAAATCCCTAATTTCTCAGCTTGTTGTAATAACAAGGTACGTGCAACCAAAGTATCTTTGGCTTTGTTTTGAATATAATTTTGATTCAATAGTGTTTCATCACCATTGGTATAGGCCAAGTATTGTTCTTTCAAGGAATTGGTCAGATTATCTAATTCTCGTTTTGAAATTTGCTGACCATTGACTGTTTGTGCAGTGTCTTCAGACTGACCTCCACTAAAATATCCTTCAATACCTACAAGTGCTAAAGGGGTCAAGAACAAGACGAGCAAAACTTTGCCCAACCAACCCTTAATAACTTTACGAAAAGATTCCATAAGTATTCCAATATTTTATTTGTGCGAGATTTTAACTGAAAACCCTCAACGAATGAATGCGTTGAAGCCGTTTATTGACATTATTAATAAAAAACGCGCCAATTGGCGCGCTTTCTTGGCATTTTAAAAGATTATGCTACTGAATCTTTTAAACCTTTACCCGCTTTAAAGCTTGGTACTTTGCTTGCTTTAATTTCAAGTGTAGCACCTGTTTGTGGGTTACGACCTGTGCGAGCAGCACGCTCTTTCACATTAAATGTACCAAAACCAACGAGGGTTACAGTATCACCCGCTTTAAGCGCTTCAGTAATAGAAGCAATTGTTGCGTCTAAGGCCTTACCTGCATCAGTCTTAGACAATCCCCCTTTCTCTGCAATTGCATCGATTAATTCTGATTTATTCATGAAAATTACGTCCTCTTAATATCGTTTATTTAAGGTCCAGAGATTTAATTTAAATTACCGTAACGCCTTTATAGCAATGCTTTGAGGGTAAAAGCAATACTCCCTGCACGCTTTTATGCAAAATAAATGGTAAAAACGATGGAACTGTTAGCCTCTATTCAGTTTTGCCCTAAAATACCCGATGTATAATAAAGCAACATCCTTTAAGCCCCCCTTTCCACAGAATTACTTTTTCGCAACATCTTCTTTTAATTGTTTATTTTCTTCAATCAACGCATCGACTTTGGCATGTAATTGCAGTACCAATTGCTCCAAATGTTGTAGGTCTTTTGCTGTCACCAAGCCAATTCTATTTAAAGAATGATTGACGCTATGGTCAATTAAACGCTCAACTTTATCTTTAGTATCAATGACCGACTCTTTGGCTTTTTCAGACACTTTTTCAACTGTTTGATCGGCAATTTCTGTAGTTTTAGATTCTAATTCCTCACCCACCTTGACCAGAGAGTCAAACAATTTATTGCCTTCTTCTTCTGCGCGTGAAAATGCACCTAAACCTGCTAGCCAAATTTGCTTGGTATATTTACGAAAATCGAGTGATGATTTACGTCCTGAGCGTAATTTATCTTTATTTTTCAATGTGGTTTCTGGTTCAACCAAATGCTCTTCTACGCTATCCGTCGTTTTTTCCATGAACCTCTCTCCTGCTTATTTTATGCGCACATAAATGTAATAAACCTACAAAATGCTTTCATAATAGCAAATTAAATACTTGATCGTTTTGCTAAACTGTTCTACAAAGCAAGATTATTCGCTGCGCTTCTTAGAATGTATTCTCAACGAAGCGCAAAACAAGGAATTCAACTTTAGATTTAGGGACTTGATTTTATGAGTGATTCGCAACAAAGACAAAGTAATCCACATTTGTTGCTGACCATGCTCATGATTGTGCTGGAAACAATTTTTAGCTTTATTCTAAAACATGATCGTGTGGTCGCTTTGCAGGCTAAAAAGTTTGTCGACCAGAAAATCACCATTAAAATTAATAGCTATATTCCTTATTTCGACATTTACGTGGAATTCAATCCAAACGGCATCTTATTTGACAGCAAAGCACCTGAACAAGCTGTCGATTTAGATGTGCGCACCACCCTCATAGATTTATTTAAAATCTTTATTTTAGGTAATCGTCGCAGTATTAAACACATGCGTATAGATGGTGACATTACCCTTAAAGATGAGTTTCGTGATCTAATTTTGCATTTTAGTGCACCCAAAGTTTTAGCTGACTGGAAACAATGGCTGAAAGAAGCACCGCAAGAACAAGAAGTGATTGGTTCTAAAAAGCGCATTGCCCCACTTTTAGACAAAATTGATGAACAACGCTCTAAGATCAACACCCTACAAGTTGAGCTTAAACAGCATAAAAACCGTATTCGTCGGATTGAACGTCGTCAAAAGCGCATTAACATCGTCTTTGGTGTAATAACAGTACTATTAATTACGTTATTAGTGTATAATTTATGGATCGTTTAAACGCATTAAAATATTAAGAAAAACAGCGTAAATCCTCGCGCACAATATCACAATAAAATACTTGACTAATTTAGTCGGGATTCATAGAATACCCATATCTAGTCTAATCATGTGTATCGAATCATGCGCTTAACAACTCGCGGTCGCTACGCAGTGACTGCTCTACTTGATTTAGCTTTGCAGCCAACTGAACAAACGATCACGCTTGCTGAAATTGCAGCCCGTCAAACTATTTCTGTTGCTTATCTTGAGCAGTTATTCGCAAAACTTAAGCGCCACGGCTTAGTGTCTAGTGTTCGCGGTGCTAACGGTGGTTACCATTTAGCACGTAGTGCAAATGAAATCACTGTGCTAGAAATCATTGAAGCCGTAAACGAAACTGTTGATGCAACGCGTTGCGACCATAAAGGCAACTGTCAAAATGGTGCAATGTGCTTGACTCACGACTTATGGCAGGAACTCTCCCATCATATTGCCGACTATCTCGCTAAAATCTCACTTGCTGATTTAGTTGCGCGTGACAACGTACAAACTGTTGCCATTCGCCAGAACACAGCACCGTTTGATTCAGCTCTGTTATCGGTTACAGGTATTTGACATGAAACGTCCAATTTATCTTGACTACGCAGCAACCACTCCTGTAGATCCTCAAGTTGCAGAACGCATGATGGAGTGCCTGACTTTTGATGGGACTTTCGGTAATGCCGCTTCTCGTTCGCACGCTTATGGCTGGCAAGCAGAAGAAAAAGTTGAATATGCACGTGAACAAGTTGCGAACTTGATCAAAGCAGACCCACGTGAAATCGTGTGGACTTCTGGTGCAACAGAATCAGATAACCTTGCACTAAAAGGCGTAGCACAATTCTATGCGTCTAAAGGCAAACACATTATTACCTCTAAAATTGAACACAAAGCCATTTTAGATACCTGCCGTGAGCTTGAATCTGAAGGTTTTGAAATCACGTACTTAGAGCCACAACCACAAACAGGTTTAATTACACCTGAAATGGTTGAAGCGGCAATTCGTCCAGACACAATTTTAGTGTCGTTGATGATGGTCAATAACGAAATTGGTACGATTACCGATGTCGCTGCAATTGGCGAAATCACCCGTGCCAAAAAAATCTTCTTCCACGTTGATGCTGCGCAAGCTGCAGGTAAGGTAGAAATTGATTTATCTACCTTAAAAGTAGACTTAATGAGCTTCTCTGCACACAAAATCTATGGCCCTAAAGGTATTGGTGCGCTATTTGTACGCCGCAGTCCACGCGTACGCTTAAAAGCACAAATGCATGGTGGCGGTCATGAGCGTGGCATGCGTTCAGGCACACTTGCAACCCACCAAATTGTAGGTATGGGCGAAGCATTTGAACTTGCAGGCAAAAACTTGGCTTCTGAACAAGCCCGTTTACGTGTATTGCGCGACAAACTTTGGAATGGCTTGAACACCATGGAACAAGTTTTCCTGAATGGTCACCCAACACTAAACGTAGCCAACTATTTAAACGTCAGCTTCAACTTTGTTGAAGGTGAATCTTTAATGATGTCTCTTAAAGATGCTGCGGTATCTTCAGGTTCTGCGTGTACTTCAGCGACTTTAGAGCCATCTTATGTATTACGTGCACTAGGTCTTTCAGACGAACTTGCACACAGCTCAATTCGTTTCAGTTTTGGTAAATACACCACTGAAGAAGATATTGATCATGTCCTAACTGTGACTAAAGCTGCTGTTGAAAAGTTACGTGAACTTTCACCGCTTTGGGATATGTATAAAGAAGGGATTGACCTTTCTAAAGTAGAATGGACTGAACACTAATTCATCCCAAATCTAATGGCTTTGACAGGAAGCCATTAGATTGATAAAGGTAATTTCACCCCCATATTTATATTAAGGCTGACCCCGAGGTTTGGAGAAGCGACATGGCTTATAGCGATAAAGTAATTGATCATTACGAAAACCCTCGTAATGTTGGCGTTTTAGACAAAAATGCTGAAAACGTTGGTACAGGTATGGTGGGCGCACCTGCATGTGGCGATGTAATGCGTCTGCAAATTCAAGTGAATGACGAAGGCGTGATTGAAGAAGCACGTTTCAAAACTTATGGTTGTGGTTCTGCCATTGCTTCTAGTTCTTTGGTTACTGAGTGGCTTAAAGGTAAAACTTTAGATGAAGCACAAGCGATCAAGAACATTGATATTGCTACCGAACTTGCCCTTCCACCAGTGAAAGTACACTGCTCTGTATTGGCAGAAGATGCAATTAAAGCTGCTGTAGAAGACTATCGCAGCAAAAAGACCAAAGCTTAATTTGCTAAGTTTTGTGGAAAAACAAACGGAGTTTTCATGATCAATTTAACTGAAAATGCTGCAACTCATATCAGCAATTACTTAAAGAATCGCGGTAAGGGTCAAGGTATTCGCGTTGGTGTGAAAACTTCAGGCTGTTCTGGTTTGGCTTATGTACTCGAATTTGTAGATGAAGTCGATACGCACGACCAAATGTTTGAACAGTTTGGTGTTAAAGTTTTCGTTGATCCGAAAAGCCTAGTTTACCTAGATGGCATGGAAATGGACTATGTCAAAAATGGTTTAAACGAAGGTTTCGAGTTTAACAACCCCAATAAAAAAGGTGAATGTGGCTGCGGTGAATCGTTCACGGTATAACGCCACCTCCCTCTTTTTAGCTTAAAACAGTGTACAATACACTGTTTTAATTGCATTTATGCAGCCAATTTTGCACACTAATCGCGGATTCCATCTCCCATGAATCATTTTGAGTTGTTTAATCTTCCTGTTGCACTCGATATTGATTTCGCTACTTTAAAAGCTGAATTTTTAAAGCTACAGCAGCAATATCACCCCGACAAAGCCGAAGACAAAGATCAAGCCTTGATTAAATCTAGTAAAATTAATCAGGCGTTTAAACAACTCTCTGCGGTAGACAGTCGTGCTGCATATTTACTCTCATTGAAAAAGCAAGATTATCATCTCGATCAATCCATCCATGACTTTGAATTTTTACAAGATGCCTTGGAAATTCGTGAGCAATTGGATGATGCCAACTGTGCCGATGACTTACAGTCATTAAAGGTTGAAGTACAACAATGGGTTGATGGCTTAGTCCGTGAATTTAAAATTGACTATGCCGAAGAAGATTGGGCAGAAGCGCGTGACACTGTGCGTAAATTACGCTTTTTCATGAAAGTTATGGCTGACCTAGACAAAGCTGAAGATCGTTTCCTTGATGATGACAGTTTTGATTTAGACGATGATTTTTAATTTTAGTTTGTATTTTAATATTTAACGGGCAAAGGATTTTACATAATGGCGCTCTTGCAAATTGCAGAACCAGGTCAATCAAGTGCACCGCATGAACATCGCATTGCGATTGGCATTGACTTAGGCACCACTCATTCATTGGTTGCCACAGTTCTTTCTGGTAAAGCCAAAGTCTTGCATGATGAGCAAGGTCGCGTGCTACTGCCTTCTATCGTCCATTATGCAGAGCAAAATACACATTATGGCAATGCTGCTGCGCCATTTATTACTACAGACCCTAAAAACACGATTGTTTCAGTCAAGCGTTTTATGGGTCGTTCTAAAGCGGACATTAAATTTCAACATCCATACACGTTAGTGGGTGAAGACAATCAAATGCCTGCTTTTGAAACAGCTCAAGGCCGTAAAACACCTGTTGAAATTTCGGCAGAATTACTTAAACAACTCAAAGACCGCGCAGAAGCCAGCTTACAAAACCCTGTAAATGGTGCAGTGATTACTGTTCCTGCTTATTTTGATGAAGCTCAACGCCAAGCCACACGTGACGCTGCCGAGCTTGCAGGTTTAAAAGTATTGCGTTTATTGAATGAACCGACTGCAGCAGCGGTTGCCTACGGTTTAGATCAAGACACCAACTTGGCTCAAGACCGTAACTATGTGATTTACGACTTGGGCGGTGGTACGTTTGACGTTTCTATTTTACGTTTCTCTCAAGGTGTTTTTGAAGTTTTAGCCACAGGCGGCCACACTGCTTTAGGTGGTGATGACTTAGATCGTCTGATTGTAAAATGGGCAAAAAAACAGCTGAATATTGAAAGTTTAGATGATGCAGAATATGCACACTTTATTGTGTCTGCACGTAAAGCCAAAGAAGCGCTCAGCAATGCAGAAAGTGTTGAATTAAAACTGTTAGAGCACACGCTGCAATTAGACCGCGCAAACTTTGAAAGTATTATTCAGGTTGCTTTAGATAAAACCATTAGTGTATGCAAACGTGTATTACGCGATGCCAAACTTGACCTAGATGACATTCAAAATGTAGTTTTAGTTGGTGGTTCAACACGTTCTTATGCCGTGCAAAAAGCTGTTCGTGAAGTATTTAATCAAGAACCATTATGCACAATTAACCCAGATGAAGTGGTTGCAATTGGTGCATCAATTACCGCCAATCAACTAATTGGTAACAGCAAAGATGGTTCGTTGCTATTAGACGTTACCCCACTGTCTTTGGGTTTAGAAACCATGGGCGGTTTGGTGGAACGCTTAATTTCACGCAATACTGCAATTCCTGTAGCACGTCGCCAAGAATTTACCACTTATCAAGATGGCCAAACTGCCATGTTGATTCATGTGGTACAAGGTGAGCGTGATTTGGTAGAACATTGTCGTAGCTTAGGTCGTTTTGTGCTACACGGTATTCCACCAATGACTGCGGGTCAGGCACGCATTGAAGTTACGTTCCAAGTCGATGCTGATGGCTTGCTCAGTGTTTCTGCTAAAGAAACCACTTCTAGTGTGACTGCAAATATCGACATCAAGCCATCTTATGGTTTATCTGAAGCAGATACCGAGCGTTTGCTGCTAGATGGTTTCAAATATGCAGAAGAAGACAAGCAATTGCGTCATTTGCATGAAACCAAAGTTGAAGCACAACGTGAACTTGAAGCTTTACAACAAGCCTTAAAAGTAGATGCACAACTATTAAGCCCAGAACAATTAGAAGCTTTAAATACTGCCAAAGCACAGTTGGAAGCCGAATTGACTGGACAAGACATTAAAGCCATTGAACATGCTGTTGAACAGCTTAAAATACACAGTGATGCTTTTGCTGCAATTCGTATGAATCAACATATTGATGCAGCACTTAAAGGCACTAAACTCGACGACTGGTCAAACTCAAACTAATTTAAGGTAAAGATTATGCCACGTATTAAAGTACTTCCACATGCGCAATTCTGCCCAGAAGGTGCTGAGTTTGAAGTCGAACAAAATGCCAACTTATGCGAAAGCTTACTTGAAAATGGCATTAAAATTGAACATGCTTGCGATATGTCTTGTGCATGTACCACTTGCCACGTTGTTGTTCGTAAAGGCTTTGACAGCCTAGAAGAAATGGATGATGTTGAAGCTGACTTATTAGACCGTGCTTGGGGTTTAGAGCCTGATTCACGCTTATCTTGTCAGGTTAAAGTGGTCAATGAAGACTTGGAAGTCGAAATTCCAAAATACACCATTAACCATGCTTCAGAAAATCATTAATCATAAAATGATGCTAATTCTAAAAAACTGCGCTACGGCGCAGTTTTTTTATTGCACAACTTTAGATTTAAAATTTTTGAGGATTTAAAAGTTAAACGAGATCTACATTATAAGAAAAATTTTAGTGTTTTTCAGGAATATGAGTTTTGGCAATTTCTTCAACAGGTGGATGTTCAATCACTTCATCTTCAAGATTAAGTTTTACAATGCCCTGTGAGTTGGTCAGCTTTTGCTGCGTTTGAATTCTTTTAATCATTTTTTCTAATACGGTAATTAGCTCAGGATATTCAAAATTCTGCACTTCATCCAAATTAAGCAACAAATGAAAACCTTTATATTCGTAGTCAAACCAACGCTGATAATCCGACTTGCTGGCCGCATATTTTTCCATCACTTGCCAAGTTTTTACAGGACCTTGAATCCCCTTTAAAAAGATCGGTGCTTTCGGAGCACACAAATAATCATTTTTAATCAGTTTATAAGTGTCATCTGAAAGTAAAATTTCATCAACTTCGGCCGCACTTTGCAAACGCGCAGCTAAGTTAGCATCACGCCCAACAATGGTATATGCCATCCGATGTGCTGCACCGTAGTTCCCAACGTGGCAATATCCTGTACTGATACCCATACGAATATGTAAAGGCGGATAGCCCATTTTGACCCAACGTTCGCGTAACAATTTCATTTGCTGACGCATCGCAATAGCCATCTCTACACAAGTTTTAGCATCTTGTTCAACACCTTGCGTATTTGGATCACCAAAGAAAATTAAAATCGCATCACCCATAAACTTATCCACCGTCGCTTCATATTGCTTGGCAATTTCGGTCATGTGGCTTAAATAATCATTGAGCAGGAATGCTAAATCATCTGGAATTAGTGTTTCAGAAAGTTCAGTAAAGCCTTGAATATCAGAAAAGAAAATCGTCATTTTTTTACGTTTATATTCAATTTTCGCTTCCGACTCACCTTTCATAATCGATTGCCACAACTGCAAAGGTGCATAGCGACTAAGCTGATTCGCAAATTCCATATAGCGGTTCATTTGTGTGTAGTAATGGTCTTTCTTTGCCGTGGTATAGCGGATACGACGTGCCTGATAGGCACTGCCCATGCCAAAGTAAAAGATCATACATAAAAAGGCTAAAATCGTAAGTTCGGTACTGCTTTGTTCAAAATATTCGTTAAAACCAAAAATAAAAATATTACAAAAATAAAAAACTGTGACCGCCAATAAGGATGCCAATGCCACCAAAAAGAAAGAAACTTTAATATAAATGGCGGTATATAGCAGCGCAAATAAAGCGGCAAAAGTAAGTACCAAATTCAGATGTACCGCAGACAAACATACTGCGACTACCACAATATCAATAATAAACAGGATATTACGCTTGGCTTGATGACTATATTTATATTGCAGCCAACGCGAAAATTTAGGAATTATCAGTAATAAAAAAGTAAGAAAAAACGGAAGGTAAATTTGATAATTGGTATCGGCGTAGGTGTAGTGATAGACCACCATAATCAGGGATAAACTTGCATACCCGACTAAACGATGCAGAAATTCGAATTGTTTGGGATCTCTTTCCATCCAATTGTACATGAACACCGCGGCCTACTCCAATCTAGGATTAAAAAGCCACGCATCCTGCGTGGCAATTCATTTCAATTAATCCATTCGCCAGTCAAATGGCATATCGCCTTGACCACGCAGAGCAAGCATCAAGGTTTGACGCATGTGAGCCAAAACTTCATTGCTGTATGGTACAGCTGGCGTACCCCAAACTGGTTTAGGCCAAGCCACATCATTTTGATAACGCACGACGTGATGAAAATGCAATTGTGGAACCATATTACCTAAAGCCGCCACATTCATTTTATCGGCACGGAATACACGTGATAATTGGCTAGATAACCAGCTAGATTCACGTAAAAATTGTTCTTGGTCTGCCTGGCTTAATTCGTATAGTTCTGTAACCCCTGGCACACGTGGAATTAGAATTAACCAAGGGAATTGCATATCATTCATTAAACGACATGTTGACAGAGGAAAGTCGCCTACAAAAAAAGTATCTTGAGCAAGTTGTGGATGCAAACTAAACATATCTTTATAAATGACGCAAATTGTAATGATGGGTAATACTATCACATCCCTAGTGAACTGAGTATGATTCCCATCATGTTTCGATGTAAATAAAGTGCAATTTTAACCAAATTCATCATGAATAATATTCATTATAGAATCAGAGGTTTCTTAGCAAATATTCATAAATTTACCGATATGATATTTGGATCAATTTGCATTTTTAAACTCAGCTGTGCAAAGTTTTTAGCAGGCTATTTAATAGATCGGCAATAAATTGAATCCGCTTTTCAGCTTCCTCCAACATCACCATCACTTTTAAACGCTGTCCACCATCCATACGGAAATAGGTCGGATGTTTTTGCATCATTTGAATGATGCTCATGGCTTGCACAGGTGTATCTGGTGAAAATTCGATATGACCGCCATTTGTACCAATATCAATTTTAGTGATGCCCAACTGCTCTGCTTTTAAACGCAGTTGATGTACAGCAAATAATTGTTTCACCGCTTGTGGTGGAATACCAAAACGGTCAATCAACTCCATACGGATATGATCAAGCTTTTCTTGAGTATCGGTATTACTAATGCGTTTGTAGAACAATAAGCGCTGATGCACATCGCCCAAATAATCATCTGGAATTAAAGCAGGCATGTGCAGGTTGATTTCTGCAGTTAAAGACAATGGTGCATCGAAGTTAGGGGTTTTACCTTTTTGAATGGCTTTGGTGGCTTTTTCCAGCATTTCCATATACAGGCTATAACCAATAGCTTGCATTGAACCGCTTTGTTGCTCACCCAGTAATTCGCCCGCACCACGAATTTCCAAGTCTTCGGTTGCCAGCATAAAACCTGCACCCAAAGTTGAGGCACGCTGAATCGCATCCAAGCGTTTTTCAGCATCGCCTTTTAAGCCCTTAATGGAAGGTACCAGCAAATACGCATAAGCTTGGTGATGCGAACGTCCAACACGACCACGTAGTTGGTGCAACTGCGCCAATCCGAGTTTATCTGCACGTTCAATTAAAATGGTATTGGCATTTGGAACATCAATCCCTGTTTCAATAATGGTTGAGCAAACCAACACGTTATATTCTTTATGATAAAACTGCTGCATGACTTGCTCTAATTCACGCTCGCGCATTTGCCCATGCGCAACTGCAACCCGCGCTTCTGGTACCAATTCACGAATGGTTTCAGCACTACGCTCAATGGTTTCCACTTCATTATGCAGGAAATACACCTGACCACCACGTAACAATTCACGTAAAATGGCTTCTTTCACCGTATCGCCTGTATGCTCTTGCACAAAGGTTTTGACCGCTAAACGGCGTGCAGGTGGTGTGGCAATAATGGATAAATCGCGCATACCGCTAAATGCCATATTTAAGGTACGTGGAATTGGCGTTGCGGTTAAAGTCAGCATATCCACATCGGCGCGCAGCGCTTTAATACGTTCTTTGTCACGCACCCCAAAACGATGTTCTTCATCGACAATCATTAAACCCAACTGCTTGAACTGAATATTTTCTTGCAGAATTTTGTGCGTCCCAATCACAATATCGACTTTGCCTTCAGCTAAATCTTCAATGGTTTTTTGATGAGATTTGCTTGAACCAAAACGCGATAAGACTTCAATACGCACAGGCCAGTCGGCAAAACGGTCTTTAAAAGATTCATAATGCTGTTGTGCCAACAATGTGGTCGGAACCAATACCGCGACTTGTTTATTATTCTGTACCGCGACAAATGCAGCCCGCATGGCGACTTCGGTTTTACCAAAACCAACATCACCACAGACCAAACGATCCATTGGTTTTGCCAGTTGCATGTCATGTAAAGTCGCTTCAATTGCATTGGCTTGGTCTAGGGTTTCTTCATAAGCAAAGCCACTGGCAAATTGCATATAAAGACTATGATCCAACTCAAAAGCAAAACCCGGTTTAGATTGACGACGTGCCTGAATATGCAGTAATTCTGCTGCCACATCGTGAATTTGTTCCAACGCTTTGCGTTTGGCTTTATTCCATGCATCTGTGCCTAATTTATGCAAAGGCGCAAGGTCTGGATCACCACCGCTATAACGGCTGATTAAATGCAAATTGGTAACAGGTACATACACTTTTGCAGCATCGGCATAATCAAGTTGTAAAAACTCATGCTCTTGCTCATCAATATTTAAAGTAATTAAACCTGCATAACGCCCTACGCCATAATCAATATGTACCACAGGTGCACCAATGCTTAACTCGGTCAAACTGCGAATTAAAAACTCTTCAGAAACTTCCTGCTGACGTTTACGACGGCGCTGCACCACACGATGTTCATACAACTGATTTTCTGAGATTACACTCAATTGATCTTGAATGACCAAGCCGCGATCTAAAGGTGCATTGGTAATCGCAATGGCTTGTAAAGACTGCTGAAATGCCTCAAAACTCTCCACTTGTGGAATTTCACCCAAAGCGGCACGCAACGCATCTTTTAAGGTTTCACGACGACCTGCACTTTCTGCCACCAATAAAACAGGATGATTGGCCGCATCAATATATTGCTTAACGGCATGAAAGGGTTGTTCTTGTTTAGGATCAACCGCCAAACGTGGTGGTACAAGTGTGCTTAAGTTCACTACACCTGCTTTTTGCTCAAAAGCTTCGGGCGATGCAATCACACGTCCAAATTGATTCAGTTGTTCTAATAATTGATTTGGTTGTAGGAATAATTGCTCAGGCGGCAAAATCGGCTGGTCGATGTTATGACGTCTGTCCTCATAACGATACAGCACATCTTTCCAAAATTGAGTTAAACAGTCATCCACCGCCTTATCTGTAATGACAATGCAATGCTTTGGTAAGTATGAAAGTAATGTATTTTGACCTTCAAGCTGTGCTTGAGTGAAGAATAACGGAAAATAAAACTCTAAACCAGGCGATGCAATGCCTTCTAACACATCCTGATACACAGGGTTCTTTTTCGGGTTTGCCGTTGGGAAACTTTCTGCATAGCGGTCACGGAAAATCGCACGACCTTCTCTTAATGGAAATTCTTTGGCGGGTAAAACCGTAAAATTCTGCAAACTTTGGGTGGTACGCTGCGTTTCTGGATCAAAAAACTTTAAGGTTTCAACTTCATCATCAAATAAATCAATACGGATGGGTGCTTCCTGTCCCGAAGCATAAATATCCATAATACTGCCACGCACAGCAAACTCACCATGATCATAGACTGTATCGACCAGATGATAGCCTGCTTGTACCAAACGCTGTTTTTGTTGTTCCAAAGCAAACTTTTGCCCAACACGAATATCGAAATGCTCGCCTAACACCCATGAGGTTGGTGCAACACGTTGTGCCAAAGTGGTTGCCGAAACCAACAATACACCTTGCTGCGGCATATTGGATAAAATCGCCAAACGCTCCGACACAATATCTTGATGCGGTGACAAGCGGTCATAAGGCAAAATTTCCCAATCGGGGAAAATAGTCGGTTTTACCCCGTAAAATTCTAATTCGCTTTCTAACTGCGCCAAATGTTGTTGATTGCGCGCGACAATCACAAATAAATGCTGATTCTGCTGACCAATTTCTTTAAATAATAATGCTGCGGCAGAACCTTGTAGATTACCAATCCAGCGTTTTTCGCCAGCTTTCAGTTGTGCTAAATTGAGTTGGGAAATTTCGTGTTGGAACATGTATATAGCTTTAGGGTCTAAACAACATGGGGCTTATACTAGCACGATGAATTGACGGTTTTACGTAATTTTTTTCATCCACCATTACAGCGTATTTAATTGCAAAATTTTATAAAACAGCGAGCTTTAAAGTTTGATACACACGCCTCTTTACTTTTGATCACGTAAAAACTGTCGATAATAATCATTCAATTTTTTAACAATCGCTTTAAATTCCAGTAAGTTTTCTTCGGTATTACCAAGCATTGTGTTAAAACGCTGTTGCGCAATTTCCAGATCAATTTTTTCATTGATAATCATAGCTGTAGAATACAGCTGTGCCAAATCATCAAACTGCTGCATACGGCGGTTGGATAAATAATTTAAACGCTCTGCCAAAACATCGTTAAGCAAAATACCATCGACAATATAGCCTTGTTCCGCATCCCATTGAATATTCTGTGCTTCTAAATAGGCAATTTCTTCGAGATTGGCTTTATTTTTAAACAACCCTGTAAGTTTGCTGAACATTTTGAACCTATAAATTGGCGAAATCAAAGTGAATGCTGCAGAGTTTAAATGCTTCACTAAAATAGATGCAACTGATCAGGGTGATTTATGCTCCCCTGATGTTATAAGTCAGTGTTTCAACCCCACTTTGCTTAGGCTATTTATAATGATGCATATTTTGCATCCTGCCAAATGCAAAAAAGCATCTTGAAGATGCTTTTATAACAATCAAAAAATGACTTAAAGCTTATTTGCCATAAGTTTGCTGTAAATACTTCACAATCTTGGCCGATTCAAAAAGCTGAGTCTGGGTATTTGGATCGATTAAAAATGGGACTTGAATATTATCACCCATAACTTTTAATACCTGCTCACGCTTACCACCTGCCAGTGGCACATATTTACCCGGTTTTAAACGTAATTTTGCCAAGCCTTGATCTTGCCAACGCTCTTTGGCTACATTATGAAATTTGAATGGCAACTCCAGTTCAGTCAATACACCACGTACTACACGTGTATAAGGACTTCCCTCAAAACCCCACAGTTCAATCAGTTGTTCAGGTGCAGCGCGCTCTACAATTTTCTGGTTAATCCACACACCACGTGCACCATTCAATAACGTGCCTGCAAGTGCAACATAAGGAATTTTAGGAAAATGCGCGTATTTTTTTGGCGTTTTTCCACTTTTGCCATAATGTTTGAATAAATGATGAATGATCTGCTGTGATTCATAGAGCTGATCACCTGTATTTTCATCAATTAAAAATGGAAACTGAGTTTTACCACCCAGTTGTTTCACCAAAGGTCGATATTTTGTGCCGCCTTTGGGGCATGGATAAACCTCATAATCCAAATTTAACAAGGTCATGACTTCGCGTACACGACGGCAAAATGGTGAACCTTCAAACTCATATAACTTTAAGGCTTTTTCGGGTTGCTTGGGAAATGCTGTCCCATTCACTCCACGTCCACCTTCGGTAAGCATAGATGCCACTGCCTGAATGACTTTAATTTGATGATGCACCATTTTGTTTTCCTTGTGATGTGCTCAGCAATTTGATGACTGCGCCATCAAACCGCTTATAAATCGACCAACTTTTCTTTTGCCACAATAATACCGTTGTTATCAGCATAGACATAATCGCCCGAATTAAAAGTGACTTGTCCGAAATGCAAACTCACATCCACTTCACCCACGCCTTTGCGGTTACTTTTTTGTGGAATTGAAGCCAAAGCATGTACACCTAAATCAAGTGCTGCAATTGCATCGACATCACGTACACAGCCGTAAATGATCACGCCATTCCAGTGATTTTTCACTGCGGATTCAGCAATCAAGTCACCCATTAAGGCACAGCGCATAGATGCCCCACCATCTACCACCAAAACTTTGCCCGTGCCATCGGTTGCCAACAACTCTTTTACACGCGAGTTATCTTCAAAGCACTTTACAGTCACAATTTGACCGCCAAAAGTTTTACGTGCACCGTAACTTTTGAAAAATTTGCCATCCAAAGATGGAATCACCACTTGAAGGTCATGTTCTGGATGGTCATCTAATAAGTCACAAGTTACGAATGGTACTGTAGACACGTTGTTCCCCTTTTACTTGGTTTTTTGTATTTGTAAATTATCATAAATTTGAAATTTATGAATTTGCGATTGCGCTGCCTCGACCATAGTATGAGCCACTTGCGTAGCACTTACTGGCTTATATGTAGAATGATCGGGAATAAATCGTGATATTTTAAGATACAGCTTTTGTCCTAAATCTTCTAAACGCCGTTGTTCGTTGCGCTCACCCAATAATAAAGATGGACGCAAAATTGATACTTTGTCTAAATCCAAACTTTCAATATATTGTTCTAGCTCACCTTTGACACGATTATAAAATACGGCTGATTTGGCTTCTGCTCCCAAAGCACTGACCAATATGTAATGCGTACCCTTCGCCTGCAATAATTCGGCAAAATGTGCATTGATGGTATAGTCCACAGCATAAAATCCCTGCTTTGAGCCTGCCTTTTTTAAGGTTGTGCCTAAACAACTGAATGCATGACTATAACCGCTCACATCTTCATCATTGAGCAATAAAAAGTCTTCGAGGAGTAACGTCTGGACTTTTTCTAAGCGATTTAATTCCGAGCAAGGTCTACGCAAAACAACGGTGATATTTTTACATTCAGGCAGCTGATTAAGCTGTTTGACCAATTGCTGCCCAACTAAACCATTCCCACCAATTACAATTGCATTTTGAATAGAATTTGTCATTTTTTAAACAATCTCTGAGGCTTAAAGCTAATCTACCTGTTTCTTTCTGATTTTTCTGCAGCTAAAATGTTGTCAAAGCATGTCAAGACTTGACTTAACTGTCTAGTTTCATCAAAATATGGCACTTGTTTACGGGCTGGTGATAATTCTTCTGATGTTGGTTTTCGGAAGTAATTGCAGCCCGCCCAGACCAATCTATTTCAAGGAGTGCACGAGTGGCAAACTCTGCTCAAGCTAGAAAACGTGCTCGTCAAAACGTTAAAGCACGTAAACACAACGCAAGCTTACGTTCTATGGTTCGTACTTATTTAAAACGCACAATCGCTGCTATTGCTGCAGGTGATTATGCGGTTGCTACTGAAGCTTACAAAAAAGCTGTTCCAGTAATTGACCGTATGGCTGATAAAGGCATCATCCATAAGAACAAAGCAGCTCGTCATAAGAGCCGTTTAAATGCTCAAGTTAAAGCTTTAGCTTCTAACTAAGTGTTAAACAAAAGAAGCCCGTTAAGGGCTTTTTTTGTGCCTGCTGTTTCGATAATTTATCAAATTAAGCAATCTTTAGTTTCTGCACGCCAATTACATCACTTCAAATACACCTGCCACCATAAAATAAATAACACCTCCTGAACTGGTCAAAAGGTGTTTTAAATTAATGAAGATGAATAATTCAGACGAAGAATTATTTCAGCATCAGTCGTAAATTTTGTGGACTTAAATAAGCCAGTTGCAAACTGTTATTAGCCTTTAATTGCGTCCATTGCTGATTCGCACCACCTGTGCAACCATAACGAATTAAACGCGCGCGGTTTTCTTTTAGGTAGCCATGCTCTAAATCAAAACACTGACTCCCCTGACGAATCGTTCCCGAAGCTGTGTGCATTTCCCAGACCTGACTGTCTTTAGATGTACTGCAGCTTGCAAGTGAGACCACATTGCCGTTGTTAGTTAAGCACTGATCCATTTCTGCTTTGCTGTGAATACGCCCCAAACCATCATAAATCCACTGCTCAGTTGCATCGCCTGTACAGCCACTTGCTCCACTAATGTAAGCATTTTTCTGACCACTCGCCAAAGTTTCAACTTTCAAACAGTTATTTCTGTTTTTCATTAGTGTTGCTTCAGCCACAATATTTTCATTGCCTAAACCCAATCGCTCCACAAAATTGTGCAATGCTGTTTCCGCTTCAGGCTTAGTCTTTTCTAAATCGGCACGATAAACATTCATCCAGCGGTTTAAACGATAAATCGTATTTTGCTGTTGTTCATAACGCTGTAATTGTTGCTGTGCAGTTGCACTTAGCTCTTGACGATAATCTGCATAAGAATCATACAATAGTTGTGCAGCAGGTTTTAAAGCCACCACAGCTTGACTGGCTTGCGCTTCCAACTGCTTCTGAAAATCAGGCATTTCAACTTTTCTTAAAGCTTCATAGCCATGTGTACGACCAATTTTTACCGCAGGTTGAATACTATCGCTATATTGCGGAATATTCAGTGTCGATAATAACTTCTCGGCATGATTGGCTTTTTTACAGTATAAATTCACCTGTTTTGGCTGCTCAGCAAGTGCTAAATTGACATGCAGTTTATTGGCATTGCTGGTCATACGGTTAGGTGCCAATGCTACGTTCTGATTACGATTGGCATATTGAACATCTAACCAACATGCGGCATTTTCAGCAGCACGATTTGCCACAGGTAAATTATAAACATTACCCCAGTTACTGCGTGCAGCAGGATACAACACACCTTGCTGAGTTTCAGGATCATATCCGCCAATAATAGTAATTACAGGCACACCAAATAGGCGCGGTTTTAAATAGTAACCATCGGCACTGTTGTACCAAACCTGATTGGAGCTTGGTACTTTTGGATAAACCACTTCCATTTGGCGTGTGTCTTTATTCCAAATTTTATAACCACTTGGTGAGCTTTCATCCCAAACATGTCGCGCCCCAAAGTGGGGTTGAATCCGAATATGGGTACTGTAACCCGTGTAATGGGTATAACGCGAAATGCTATGTTGGTTGCACCACCTGACATCGCATCCCAACCATAAGCATATTGTTTCAGGAAGTTAGGCACACCATTTTTGCCATCACCCAAGTTTCGAGTATGCCACGCCAAGTTGCCACGCATTTTATTACGATACGCAATATAGCCCCAACCGCTGTCTGCATGGTGTGCAGCCCAGAACATATTTTCACCTTGTGAACCCGGATAATGCCCAAGACCATAATGATGCCCAATTTCATGGCTAAACTCGTTGCCCACAGAATCATACAGGGTCAACATACCATTACCGCCACTTAAACCATGCGTTTGATCACCATTTGTATATTTACCTCGTGCATGATGGGCAATTACAGTTTGTGTAAGTTGTGGCTGTTGATGACTCAACATCGAGGCACTGGTCACCCCCCAGTTGGCCAAGTTAATTCCTACACTAAAGGTCGATTTTGCAGTATTTTCCCGCATGTCCCCCGAATAGACACCACCTTCACCCGTACTTTGGGTATCATAAATCGTACCGTTAGCGACCATCACCCGATCTAGCTGAATGTCGTCGTATTTAGCCACAGTCATTTGCGCCGCAGGAATGGTTTGGAAATAATCGGTACCCGCTTTTTCAGGCTCTAATAACATATAATGCCCGCCAGACTTCGGCGGCGCAGTCAATAAACCAATACGAATATTGTTGAGTACCAATTCACCCGGTGCTGCAAAATCAATTTTTTCTGCGTCAAGTGCACCACTACGGTTTTTAGAATCAACCAAACGCAGCTTTAAACCGGGACGTACTTCATCCCAATTTAATTTAGCCGACCACGCACGCTTACTATACAGTACCTCGGCACGACCATCTTGATTGCTCTGGTCTGAAGCAGGAATCTGGGTTGGATCAAGTAAAGCAACACGACGTAACAAGCGTTCATTTTGATACACTTCAAGCTGCAAAGTGTCGATATTGTCCATGCCCTGATTTGGTGTAACCAATAATAATGCTTCTTTTTCTGCGGTCAAACGTGGCATTTTTTTCGCCTCGTTACCATTCGGATCAACCACATGCCCTTGAGCAAATTGAATCATTGCCTGAAAATCACCTTCTAAATCATTACGCACTTCACGTGATTCAGAATTGGCGTTGTAATCATAAAACCCAAGTGCCGATTGATTGATGACATCTTGTGTAGGTTCAGGGTAAGGATTAGCCACATTACCCACAGGTGGTTGCTGAGGAATTTCCAATGGTGTTGGATTTTCTTGATTTGAATTCCCAGCGGCATCCCCATCGCCACCACCACCACATGCGGCAAGCATGGATGATAATATACATACGCTTAATAGACTAAGCGAAAACCGAGTCACACTTTTCATTATTTATTCCACCCCAATGTCAATTTATGACAAAAAATATAAAAATAAACACATATTTTTCAATGGCTTGTATTTTTATATTAAATAGATGTATAAAATTATGCAATTCTCAAGTTTCATATCGCTTTATATTTTCAACACAATTTTATTAATTTTTCTTTATAAAAATCAGCGAATTTTTAAAGCAGCACACAGATTGATAGACAATATTTGATCGAGTTTGCGCTCACAACTGCATAAAATGAAGGAAAAAAAGAGAATAAAATTTGAATTATTTTTTTTAATTTCTGACAGACGGTATTCTATCGTACTGAATGGATAGCACTAGAATATGCGTTCAATGTTCTGCTTAAACTTTCTGACGAAATTGCGAGATATCTAAAGTGTGAATCTGACCGCGCCAAATCCATTTTAGCTTGGATTCTAAAAACTCATCACCTTCAAACCAAACGAATAAACCTTCCATCATGTCTGGCCAATCGGCTTGCGTGACTTCATTACGTCCAGAAATCACCGCGATAATTGCAGCTAAAATCGTATCATGACTCACAGCTAAACTCAGTCCGTATTGGTTGGTTGGATGGGTGTTATAAATCAGCTCAAGGACATCCACGACACCATGAATCGGATGTTTCATGCCGGGCAAGGCATTATTCACAAAACTATTAATAAAGCCTAAAGCACCCTGTTTCTGAAAATATGGGCCTGCCTGTTTGATATCAAGTACAAAGCTTCCTGGTTCCACCAATAAACCTTGTTCTATAATTTCAATGTGATGGGTATTGGGTTCGAGGGTAATGCCATCTGCCCCACGAATCATTAAAGCAGCCGTATCGACACAACGCTGAATAGGACTTGAAATACAGTGTTGAATCACCCGATCTGTATTTCCAACCAAGTAGCCTCCCCATGCTTCGGCTAAATCGCGACCTTGTTCGGTCAATTGTAAATTATAGCCAGCCAAACCCTGACCAACGACAATTTCACGAATAGAATGACGGGTAAACAAAGTCACAGGCGTCTGAGCATCAGGCAATAAATCAATTGCTTTAAGCATACTTGCAGGGAGTAGTTCTAATGCCATGATCTAGCCAAAATTTTAACTTGGTTGCTTGACACTATACCATGTTCAGCACTTTGCTCAATCTGACTTCGCCATAAGTCCAAGTGCTTGTAAGGCAATCTGTTTCATCTGCGTATTTTTATAGGCGATAAAACCACCATTTAACAATGTATCGCGCTGATTATATAAAAATGCCCGCCCCTGAAAATCGACCAATCCACCACCTATTCGTTCCAATAAACATTGTCCTGCACTGGTGTCCCACTCAGAAGTCGGATGAAAACGTGGGTAAATATCGACACGATCTTCCAAAATCATGCAGAATTTATAAGCACTACCTGCTTTTAGTTCTTCAAAATTGGTCAACTGCGCCAAGCTTTTTAAATAGTCTGCATAGTGTGATTTTTTTTGACTACTGTGGCTTAATCCAATTTTTAGAACTGAAGATGTTACCGTGGGTTCAGACTGATAGAGATACCATTGCTGAGTTAAAATATGATATTTCAATGGCATACCCTGTTCAGGACAAAAATAAATAGTTTGCTCGCCTGGTACTGCAAGTACTGCAAAAGTTGTTTGCACACCACAAATTAAACTTAAATTAATGGTAAATTCAGGACGTTGATGTAAAAACTCTTTCGTGCCATCTAAAGGATCAAGCAACCAAAATTGCTGCCATTGCTGACGTTGGTCTTGCTCACCTTCTTCGGACAACACAGGTAAATTGGAGATTTTTGCCAAAGCCTGCATTAAATAATAATTGACTCGATAATCGGCTTGCGTAACAGGAGAATCATCGGTTTTCTTTTCTACATCAAAAGCAGCACCTGAACAATAATCTTGAAATTCCTGATTTAAAATTTCACACGCCTGCTGCACGATTGGCAATAACTGTAAAATTAAAGTATGCGTTGGCGCCTTTGTTTTTATAAACATAACTATCCTTTTTAGACTGTATCTAAAGGTCTAATTTTTCATTACTTTCATAAAAACATTGTAATAAAATTTACGGCTGATGCGTAGTTACAATTCAGCCTCTAAACATGCTAAATCAAGACTTTATGTATCAAGGCAATTCGTTTTCACTTAAGTTTTCTATTTATTGAGTGCTTAGTTAATTAATCTTTAAATGGATTGGATAAGCTTTTTTAAACATCGATAAAGTGAGTGCACCACTAACCAATAATAAAATACCCACAACCACCAAATAAGTTTCACCACCAAAAAAACCAATAATAATTGCAGCAATACCCAATAAACCCAAAATAGTGGTAATGGCAATTCCTAAAATAGACATCACAATTCCTTTTAAATTTATTTAATCATGAAAAATTGTCACTATTCTCAGGTATCGTTCTGTCATATTCATGCCTCTTTTGATAGTTAAAGCGTAACATTTGAGCGCACTTTGCCACATTTATATACAGAACTTATACTGAAATAGACTAAACACGACCTATTACATTTCACTGAGTTTGCTGAATAGCTTAAGTGCAGATTATGACAACTTGATGCATTTTATTTAAACAAACGAAATAACTGTACTTCCTCTGAAATAAGTTTTTTTCATACATGATTTTAAGCCTCTAATTCAGCACCCTCATCCTCTTGCGGAATATTCCTCATCTTGAGGGCTTTGTTGCACAAAGATTTGAAATGCAAAGCGCCCCTAATTGATCCAAATTTAAGGCGTAACTTGGGTAAGTGGGCGACCTAATTCCGTAAATCTGTTAAGGACTGCTACACGTGCATGGATCT
>NZ_VPBV01000021.1:0-51334 GCF_013418545.1 Acinetobacter sp. YH12136 | reverse complement strand
ATAAGGACTCTCCGAAGCGGAAGGGGCGTGTAACCTCGCCTCTTCAACGACATCATCGCACCGGTCTTGGCCTTGGGTGTATTCCAAGTCACCTTGTCGACCCCAGCCGTGTTTTTGCCTTTGTTTTCAGACACTCGTTTGACGGCCAATGCTTTGCCACTAAACGAGTGAGTCAGCAGCCATTGCAAAGCTTTCGCCTTGTTATGCCTGCCGTCTTGTACCGCCTTCACAATACGCGCTTGCAGCCCTCTGACATGACGCTGTACAGCAATCCAATCGATGCTGTCCCACGATGTGCTGGAAGGTGCACACGCTGATACTGCTGCATTCATTTGCTCTCCCTCCATTAAAAGGGTTCTACACACTCTCTTGTGATGAGAGACCATAAGGACGTCAGCCCGCTTTCGCGTGGGGTAATGTTTCAACCTCTATCCAACCCATTACAGACTGGCATTCGCTTTTTCCTCGTTCCTTCGCCCGCATCACCATGGGCAGTTTTTGCAAACTGCTTTCCCAATGGGAGTAATACGGGATTTCCACGTTCCACTTACTGAAGTACATCGGCTTAGGTGCCTGCTATCGACCGGGAGGCGTATGGGTCACGAATGCGTAGTCGAAAGACGCAATTCCCACCTCCATTACCGTTTTGGTTCGAGCGTATCAGCCATTTCCGCTCGTTCAACTTAACGATCGTTACGCAGATTCACATGTGTTCACCATACCGATTATCTAGCCCTTGTCCGGCTATGGCTGCCAGAAGGGTACGCCTCTCACGATTGATACCCCGCACCTTGCGGTGCCTCGTTACATTGTCGAAGGCGCTCTTTATTCAGCCTTCTAGATTCACCCGGTGACACGGGTGGTTCCCGCAGGGGGAACAACTTCATTAAGCGACTTCGTGTCGCACTTCCACCCAGTTATTGCAAATCGGTAGATTGCCATCATCCAGATAGCGGCTTAAAGCTGGCCAACGCTTCAGAGTGTAATTGATCGCCTTGGCGGTTGGAGAACTCGATGGCACAGTCAGTTGATGTTGGTTGAGCAATTCATACAGTTGTTGCATCACCGGTTGACTATGCTGTTGTCGGTATTCGCGGCGCTGTTCTGCTGTACCATCGGTCTTTTTCCTGAGTTCTGCTTCTATGGCATACAGTTTCTGAATCAGCACTAATGCCTGTTCAGCGACCTGACTTTTTTTGGTCACATGCAGTTCATGGAATTTACGACGCGCATGCGCCATGCAGCCCACCTCAATGACCTGACCTGATTTAAAGCGTGCTTTATAACCACTGTAATCATCACAGACCAGATGGCCCTGCCAGTCTTTCAGGAACGCTTCAGCATGCTGACCTGAACGACTATCCTGAAAGTCATAGATCACGGCTTGAACTGGATTGTACTGTGTAGTGGCATAGGCCCAGACATAACCTTTCTTCGGTTTTTTATCATTCTCACCCATCCGCATGATGGTGACCGGCGTTTCATCGGCATGGATCACCCGCTGTTGCAGCACCACCTGTTTTAAGGCATTGGCCAGAGGTTCCAGTTCCACACCGCAGCGACCAATCCAGTCAGATAACGTGGATCTGGACAGATCAATGCCAGCCCGCTGATAGATCAGGCGCTGACGGTACAGCGGCAAATGATCGGCATACTTCGATACCAGCACATGGCTGAGCAGTTCAGGACTGGCAATACCTTTATCAATCACATAGGCGGGCATCGCTTGCTGAGTCAGGGTGTCGCACTGATCACAGACCCATTTGCCACGTACATGCTGTTCCTTATAGAACTGTGCCGGTCTGAAATGCAGTTTTTCACTGATATCTTCGCCGATACGACGTAACTGGCAGCCACAACTGCATTGGGTTGATGCAGGTTCATGCTCAATACGGATGGTGTGTAGATGATCTGGCAGCAGTCGACGTTTAGGTTTGTTGACTGTGGCTTTCTGTGTCGCTGCATGGGTTTTATCTGCATTTAATCGTTCTAATTCCAGATCAACGGCTGCGATATCTTCTTCGACCGCCTCATCCCACAGATGGATTTGTTTTGCGGTGAGATGTTCGTTTTTACTGCCGAATTTATGCTGTTTAAACAGCGCCAGTTCATGCTCGTATTTTTGATTGAGAATAGAAAGATGTTGAACTTTAGAATCTAATTGCTGATTGGTGACTTCAAGATGTTGAACTTTGGCATCTAATTGTTGATTTGATACTTCCAGATGTTGAACTTGAGCATCTAATTGTTGTTTATTTTCTGCGAGTTGTTGATGCTGCATCGCCAACTGCTGGGTGAATTCCAGCAGTTGTTCATGGGTCAGTTGGCTTAAATCTGGCAGCGTATTCATGACCGCAGTATGCCTGAGGTCATGAGAAGAATGAAATAGAACGTTTGGAGGATAGCAGAATAGCCGAGCTTGGTTTAGAGCATCGTGACCACCTGCTGTCGTCCAATGCGCTGCCAAGGCAAACCCTGGATTAATGCCTGTAACTGTTCCAGGTTGAGAGCTACGCTTTCACCCTGGTGAACTTTAGCCCAGTGGAATTTTCCCTGTTCCAGCCGCCGGGCACACAGCCAGATGCCCAGTCCATCATGTACCAGCACTTTCATGCGATGGCCACGTTTATTACAGAACAGGTAAGCACAATGCGGTTTAATGTAGCCAAAGGCTCTCACCACCTGAGCCATGACAGTATCCATCCCTGCTCGCATATCCAGAGGTTGGGTAGAAAGCCAGATTTCATCGAAACGGATCATGTTGCCAGCACCTTGAGTAATTCTGCCAAGGCAGGTATTTCTGATACTTGCCATTTCAAGCCAATTTCTGCTTTTGAGTGGGGTAAAGTAATTTGAACTTTTAACATGTCAGTAGGAGTAGGATCTAATGGTGCAGAGCAAGATAAGGCAATAAATGCAGGTTTATTCGGTAGTGGTGAGCGATCACTCCCTGGCTTAGCATCAATTAAGCGAATCCATTTGGATACAAGATTTGTATTCAATCCATGTTGCAAAGCGACTGAAGCAATTGAAACGTCCGGTGCTTTACAAGCCTGAACGATCTGCTGTTTAAATTCAGCACTGTATGTTCTTCGTTTTTTCGCAAGAGATGCGATGGATGTCTGATTATTTGTAGTCATAAATTTAAGTCCCCACTTGTTTCTAAGTGGGGACTAAATTAAGGCTTATAGGATGAATTCAGAAGGTGTGTTCAGCGGACGCTTACGTCTTTCCTGCATTTAACAATGTGGATGGTTTACCTAATTTTGACTTTATGCTAAATCCCAATTCAGGCATTGTTCCAATTTTTGCATCATAAATTACGATTCTAATATCACTTTTCGCACTAGATTTTGCTTTAATCTTATTTGATTGGTATCTGGATATAAAGTTTTCCACATCTGGAATAGTAAATGATGCCGTTTGCTTTTTCTGTAATTCTGCCAGCAAAAACTGAGTAATATCTCTGAGTTCCTGTAATGGTATCTGAAAAACATCTTCACCCCGCAAAATCTCTACTATACCCTCTGATTTATGCGGTACATAAGTGAATAAATGATGATGTTCTTGACGTAAAATTCTAATTACAGGATAAATTAAATTATTTATTTTATTTAAGTTTTCATCACCCGCACTTACCCCCCATCACATAGTAATTAAAAAAGGGCATAGAGTTCACTCCATTCCCCCTTATTTGCTGTAATCATACTCACCAATCTTCAATGCTTTTAATATTTCTTTTGCAGTTGCCTGTATCGCTGGAATAGCAACAGAATTTCCAAATTGTTTATAGGCTGAGGCATCTAAAACCACGATTTTGAAATGATCTGGAAACCCCTGCAACCGTGCCCATTCTCTTGGCGTCATTTTCCGAATACCTTTCCGATTTACCTCTCCTTTAATTCTAGTAGTTGGAGTAAAGTCTGTAATTCTATGATCTATAACTAAATTACGCTCTCTCCCCATTCCACCTACAACTATGGCATTGGCAATTGCGTGATCTGGAATAATAGCGTAACCAAAACCATTTCCTTTATTTTCATGTCGAGCTTTATGCTTTTCCAAGGTATCTAAATACTGTGTAGATAAGTAATATTTAGTAGGTACAACCTGAGTTTCCTTTATATCGGCAAAACAGGTTTTTTTATTTAATGG
The DNA here is from genome assembly GCF_013418545.1 of Acinetobacter sp. YH12136. Classification (NCBI taxonomy): domain Bacteria; kingdom Pseudomonadati; phylum Pseudomonadota; class Gammaproteobacteria; order Moraxellales; family Moraxellaceae; genus Acinetobacter; species Acinetobacter sp. YH12136. The sequence goes on along the minus strand of NZ_VPBV01000021.1, from coordinate 47,179 downwards.
TTGTGGATAAGAGAAATTTTGAATTCCAGTATCTTTATGGAAGCCTACAATAAAAATTCGCTCTCTATTTTGGGGAACACCAAAATCTTTAGCATTTATAATTTGAGGCTCAGCAACGTAGTAACCTAAATCATCTCTTAATGTTTTTAAAATAGTTTTAAGTGTATTTCCCTTATCATGACTAATTAAGCCTTTAACATTTTCTAAAAAGAAAGCTTTAGGTTGTTTCCGTTTTATAATATCCGCAACGTCAAAAAATAGCGTACCGCGTGTATCTTCAAATCCAGATCTTTTACCTGCAATTGAAAAAGCCTGACAAGGGAAGCCTCCACATAAAATATCGAAATGATCAGGTATCGCATTTTTAGTAGACTCTAAAGTGATATCACCATAAGGCGTTTCACCAAAATTGACGGAATATGTTTTTTGGGCATATAGGTCTATTTCTGATGAAAATACGCACTCGCCACCAAGATTTTGTAACGCTAGCCGAAATCCACCAATTCCTGCGAATAGGTCAATAAATTTAAATTTACTTGGGTATTCTGGATAAAAAGGGATTGATTCAAAGAGGGAAAGGTTTTCCTCTTTGTTTACCACTAATTCACCATGAGCCTTTAAAACTTTTGGACTAGTAGAGTTCATCTCAAACCTTCAAGGCGATACAATAACAAAGCCATTACAATAACAAAATTTACCTTAAATAGCATGCAGTGCAAGACACAAGCTGTCGCTCTAGCACAATATTCGATAAGCGTTAGGACAGATGCCTGAGCTGAACTCAAATCACAAAAACGCTTCCAACACCGAATTTAAAAACACATGCCCTTGCGCAGTACATGCCAATCGCTTCGGATCATCCTGCAACAATTGCCGCTGACGCAATGTATTTAAAATATCCTGCAAATCATCCAAGTTTAAACCTGTGCGGGCAGTATACAAGTTTGCCTCAACCCCATCATTCAGGCGCAGTGCATTCATCATAAATTCAAATGGCAACTCATCGGCTGCAATTGCTTTAAACTGCAAGTTTTCCGCAGGTACTTTGGCTAAGTAATCTTTCGGCAAACGGGTTTTTTGGAAGCGATACACACCATCATGCAAAGTCACTTTGCCATGCGCCCCCGCACCTATCGCCAAATAATCGCCAAACTGCCAATAATTTAAATTATGTGCAGACGGCAACTCTTTACGCCATGCAGACACTTCATAATTCACAAAACCTTGCGCAGTTAAATAGGCTTCACCCTGCGCTTGAATTTCTTCCAAGACATCATCTACAGGTAAAATTGGCTGAGTGCGGAAAAAAACAGTATTAGGCTCAATAGTCAATTGATACCATGAAATATGCGTTGCACCATGTTCCACTGCCAGTTTTAAATCCTGCAGTGCTTGCTGCAAAGTCTGTTCAGGCAAGCCATGCATTAAATCGACATTAATTCGCCGAAAGCCCGCTTCACGCGCCAAGCCAATTGCGGCAATCGCATCATCATTAGAATGAATACGCCCTAATTTTTTTAAATGCTCAGTATTAAAACTTTGCACGCCAATCGACAAACGGTTAATCCCTGCAGCCAAATAATCGGCAAAGGGATCATGCTCCACTGTTCCCGGATTGGCTTCCAACGTAATTTCACAACCATCTTCAAAAGCTAGCACAGCTTTAAGCTGTGTAAATAACCATTGATAACCCTGTGCTGAAATCAGCGAAGGTGTACCACCGCCAATAAAGACACTGTGGATTTTTCGACCCTGCGCAAACTGAGTCTGAGTTTTAAAATCTTCCAGCAAAGCCTGTAGATATTCTTGCTCTAAATCTAAACTCAATTTACCGTCAGGCACAGCATGAGAATTAAAATCACAATACGGACACTTACGCACGCACCACGGCATGTGAATATATAAAGATAAAGGAATATCAATGGGATGAAGTGGGTTCAAAGACAGGCTCAATGCAAAATCAAAACAGTGATACAGATTTTAACATGACTACAGCAGGACACTGATGTATTCCCTAGAATTTGCTTTAGACTAGAATCTGTTTAATAAGAAAAAATGTGAAAATGATGAAGATATCCAGCCAATTACTCTTAATTTTGCCACTGGCGATGGGCATCGGGATTGCAATGGCATTTCAAACTGCAATCAACAGCCAATTGCGTGAATATTTATATTCTCCGCTACAAGCTGCCCTTTTCTCTTTTTTGGTTGGTACAATAGTTTTAGCCATACTGGTATTTTTTCAACAAGTCGAGAAACCCAACCTCAGCACCTTGCTCAACATTCCTTGGTATTTATGGATTGGCGGATGTTTAGGGGTTTATGCCATCAGCATGAGTATTTATAGTGCTCCAAAACTAAGTTTGCTTACTTTGTCTGGGGTGATTATTTTTGGACAAATGGTCACATCAATGCTGATTGATCATTTTGGGTTCTTGGGCACTGAAAAAGTCAGTATCAATTGGCAACGTCTTTTAGGTAGCGTGGTGATTTTTATTGGTGTGCTTCTCACTTTACAACGCTAATACCCAAACGCTAAGCACCTCATGCATTGAGATTTTTTGTGTCAAATATACATTCTGTGACCACGACCCGTTTTGAATTAAAACAGCTTTTTCAACTGATGATTCCAATTTTGGTCACACAATTTGCGCAAGCAGGTTTAGGTCTGATTGATACCATTATGGCAGGTCACATGTCTGCCACCGACTTAGCTGCTATTGCTGTTGGGGTCGGTTTGTGGATGCCCATTATGCTGCTGTTCAGTGGCATTATGATTGCTACCACACCCTTAGTCGCCGAGGCTAAAGGCGCGCGTACCCCAGAAAAAATTGCAACCATCGCCCGTCAGTCTTTATGGATTGCGTTTATTTTAGGTGTGATTGCAGGGCTGATTTTACAGCTCATGCCTGCACTATTGCCATTATTTGGTGTGCCTGAAAATTTACAGCCCAAAGCAGGCTTATTTTTACATGCCATTGGTTTTGGGATGCCTGCCGTGACCATGTATGCTGCCTTGCGCGGTTATTCAGAAGCACTGGGCTATCCACGCCCTGTGACTGTAATTAGTCTGTTGGCATTGGTTTTATTGGTTCCACTGAACTTTATGTTTATGTATGGTTGGGGGCCTCTGCCTGAACTGGGCAGTGCGGGTTGCGGTTTTGCCACTGCTATTTTGCAATGGTTAATGTTTATAACTTTGGCATTTTATATTTTTAAAAGTCGCGCCTATCAAAGCACGCAGGTATTTAGCCAATGGGAAGCGATTGATGCGGTCTGGATTAAACGTATTTTGCTGTTAGGACTGCCCATTGGTTTAGCCATTTTCTTTGAAGTGAGTATTTTTAGTACTGCCGCCATTGTAATCAGTCCTTTGGGAGAAACCAAACTGGCAGCCCATCAAATTGCCATGTCAGTCACATCTCAGTTATTTATGATTCCCATGTCTTTGGCAATTGCCCTGACCATTCGTATTGGCACATATTATGGCGAACAAAATATTCACGCCATGCGTAAAGTACAAGGCTTAGGCTTTGCAACTGCAACTGTATTTGCCTTTTCTACAATGACGCTGATGTGGTTTTTCCGTCCTGAAATCATTTCAATTTACACCCGCGACCCGCAAGTGGCGCAAGTGACGATGTCTCTATTATTATTTGCGATTGCCTATCAACTCATGGATGCATGGCAAATTAGCGCAGCAGGTTGTTTGCGTGGCATGCAAGACACTCAGGGCCCAATGTGGATTACCATGCTTGCTTATTGGGTTGTGGCTTTCCCCATTGGCGTGTATTTAACTCGTTACAGCAGTATGGGCGCTGCAGGGGTTTGGGTCGGGCTGATTGTCGGTTTAAGCATTGCCTGTGTGTTACTTCTGACCCGTTTATATTTCAACAATCAACGACTGGAACGCCAATTTACAGCATAAACCTCAGCCTACTCACCTACATGCCAAAATACGTTTTGGCACGTGGGTCTTGTGATCAAAAAATACTTTAACAATTAAAAGTAGGCATTTTGCTCACGAACACTTATGATCAAAAGATAGTAAAGATGATCTTGAGGAACATCGCATGGCAAAAACGGCGCGTACACCTGGTCGTCGCTTTATGAAACTTGCGAGCATGACAGCAAGTATTGCAACCAAAACGGTATCGAACTCGATTAAAAACCTCACCGCAGATGAAGAACAAAAAAATGCGGCACGCAGCCAATTGTTTCAGGATATTGGTATCCAAATTGCTGATACCTTAGGCGAAATGAAAGGTGCGGTGATGAAAGTCGGGCAAATTGCCTCGCAATATAAAGATATTTTTCCGCCTGAAGTTGCCAAAGCCATCAGTAAATTACAGCGCCAAGCACCTGCCATGCCTTTTGCTGAAATTAAGGCACAAGTTGAAAAAGAACTCGGTAAACCGCTCGACAAAATTTTTAAACACTTTGATGAAACTCCGTTTGCAGCCGCATCTATTGGGCAAGTGCATAAAGCCATTTTACCCAATGGCGAGCAAGTGGTGGTCAAAGTGCAATATCCTGGGGTCGATGAAGCCTGCGAAAGTGACCTGAAACAAGTCCGTTTGGCACTGCGTTTAATGGGTGTACTTAAAATAGACCGTAAATTACAAGACCGTCTATTTCAGGAAATTCAGGAAAGTTTAGACAATGAGCTGAACTACCAGATTGAGGCACAAAACCTAGAAGTAGCGCGTACCTTTCACGCGGCTTTGGATGATAAAATTATTATCCCACAAGTGTTTAAAGACTATTCTTCGCGGCATATTCTCACCTTAAGTTTGGAACAAGGTGAAAATATAGAAACGGCAAGCACATGGTCACAGCGTACCCGCAACACTTTGGGACGACGTTTATTGCGTGCCATGGGTCAAGAAATCTTTTATTTAAAACGCTTTCATTGCGACCCGCATCCGGGCAACTTTGCGTTCCGCCAAGATGGTTCTGTGGTGATTTATGATTACGGCGGCGTCAAAACTCTATCGAATGATGTAGTGCATCATTTTCGACAACTGATTCATGCTGCGCGTGCGCAAGATATTGCCGAAATTGAACAGCATCTAGATGCACTGCAGGCAATTTCTGCATTGGGTAAATTCCCTGAAGATTTATATTCGCAATGGTTAGAAGTGCTGATGCGTCCGCTAACCACACATTATGATTTTGCTGAAAATTCTGCCCATCATGATGGCGTTGAGTTGGTCAAAAGTTCATTGAAATATTGGGATGTGTTTAAGCCTTCTCCCGATACCTTAATGGTGAATCGAACTGTTTCAGGGCATTATTGGAATTTAATTCATTTAAAAGTACATGATAATTTAAATGATATTTTTGAGGAGTTGGTTCCACCGCGAGCTTAGACTCAACTTTGGACTCAGCAAAGGATGCTGAAAATAAAGCCCAATCTGTTTTATGCTCCGTAACTAAAATTATAATCCAGACAAAAAATCCTCCCAAATGTAGGAGGATTTTTTGTTATCTAAACCGATTCATTCAAGTTGAAACGATGAAATTCAAATTATTGAATTTCAAGGTGTTTGATTAAGCATTCCAGATCATCGGCAGACAGTTGTCCAATATAAGTGAGTTGTGTTTTTTGGATAGGCAGCTGATATGTTTGTACTGTATCAATCCACGATGGCTTTTTTAAACCAGCCTGTTGCCAGTTTTTAATTTCCACATATTTGCTTTTAATAAAAGCAGACTTATTTTCGTACTGACTACTTAAACGGAATACAACATAGTCGGTGTCCGTTTGGCGAATATACAACACAGGTCTGGTCTTACCATCGGCAATATCTGTAAAGCCAACATAAGCCCAATAGAGTTGTTGGGTCATTAGTAGCCGCCATCATCTTCTAAAAAAGCAGCAGTATCCGCAGCGCTAGACACTTTTACACTAGGAACATTATGGCTCATCGCGATTAATCTTGCTGTATTCAAATCCTCGTCACTCACCTGAGTCGTGACAGGTATTTTGCCAGTTCGTGCAATTTCAGCATAAACCATGCTCATTACAGTAGCAGGCGTCAGACCAACTTTTGTCATAATGTATTCTGCTGATTCCATAATTGCCTGATCAACCGTGTATTGAACCCGTTTTTTTACCAATGTTGTCATCATATGCTCCATTTACACCACTAAATGCCATTTTATGCCTCAAAATAGCACGGGTCAAACTTGTTCTTACGATGCCTTTTCACTTCAAATAGAAAAAATTATTTAATCTGTGCAGACACTATTCCCTCAATGAAAGCCCTTATACAACGGGTTTAGAAAAAGATTGGATAATTTTTATGTAAAACTCACTAGAAAGAATGCATGTGGGTTTTATTTGCCAAATCAAATGTTATGTTATAACATTTACTTAAATATACACTTAGTTTGGAGAAATCTCATGCGTCCGAATATCCACCCAGAATATCGTGAAGTTTTATTTCACGACACCAACGCCAATGCCTATTTTGTGATTGGCAGCACCTTACAAAGCAGCCAAAGTAAAGAATATGAAGGCAAAGTATATCCTTATGTGACTTTGGATATTTCAAGCGCATCGCATCCGTTCTACACAGGCGAACAACGTCAAACCAGCAATGAAGGACGTGTGGCAAGCTTCAACAAACGCTTTGCACGTTTCAAACGCTAAGCTTGAGTTTTATTGCAAAATCTCACAATCACTTCATATTCAGTTAAGTTTTCTGTTTTATATTTTAAACATAGCAAGATTGCTCATCGAAACGATGGGATATCCTCTATCTTCAAAGCCCAAGCACTCTCCTCCAGCTTGGGCTTCTTTTTATTTATAATTTTTATCTAATGGATTTTTCTACTCAACGATTGATTTGGTACAGACCCTAATCTAATGTTTTAAAAACTGTTGAATCACATAAAAACCCAATCCCAGCAACATCACTCCCAAAACCACACTGGAAAGCGCATAACTAAACGCCATACCTTGCTGTCCATGTCTTAAGAGTTGCCAAGTTTCCAAACTAAAACTGGAAAAAGTGGTAAAGCCACCTAAAATACCTACCATCAGTAATAAGCGGGCTTCCTGCTGCAACACAGGATATTTCTGACTCAATGCAAAAAATACACCTGCCAAAAAGCAGCCAAACAGATTGACCGACCACGTTGCCCATGGAAAATGCTGTGCCGATTTAAATAAATACAGGCTTGCGGCATAACGTAAACTTGCCCCCAATGCACCACCAATTGCCACCAATAGCCAATTCATCTGTTCTACTGTCCTTTTTGCAGCTATGTCGTGTATTTCTCACAGCCATAATTTTTAGTCACATGTGATCTCTCTCTGTATTTCAAGATATTATTGCCCGAAGCATCCATATCTTTGCTCAGATTTTACATCTTCCTAAATCACATAAGTTAAATACACGAAAAAGTTTTCCACTCAAAACCAAATTGCGCTAGTCTGCATATTATTTCAATTTAGGCACATGTGGAGGATGTCATGGCAAAAGAATTATTGGCTCAAGTTGAGGCAGGCAGTGCAACATTTGCCGATGTGATTGCATTCATTGAAGCACACTATAACCACACCCCAACCGCATTTAAAAATGGACAACAAAACAATGCGGCCACTGAAAATCAAGGCAGTGCCAAAATCTTTTCATTTGCGAAACTCAATGGCTTAAATCAGGCGCAAACCCTCAGCCTATTTGCGGAACATTATGCTTCGGTACTTGCGACACCTGAAGGAATTGATCATCAAAATATCCGCCAGTTTATGCAGCACGGTTGGGATGGTATTCAGTTTGAAACGCTAGCCCTTAGCGCCAAATAATTTTTAGTATTTTAGTTTTAAATTTAGATAGGAAAGACGTGCGATACTGATTATAAACAGCCTCACACGGCTTTTTATTTTAAGAAAATTATAGATTTTTTGCTGCTAAATCTCACAACAATTCAAGCTGTTTAGCATAATCAAACATATCAAGAAATACGCACCCGACATTGCCATTCTTGTATTGCGGTTTTTTCCCATGCACGGGCATGTTTCACGTGGAGCAATTCCTGACCAGCCTTGACTGCCTGAAAATAAAATATTTTTTGTCCACCTTGCCCTACTTGAGCAGAAGATGAAGCTTCAGCAGTATGATAAATACTTTCTACATCAAATAGCTTCAGTGACTCTACCAAACTCCATTGATAGCCTGTACTTGGGTTTTCATTCAGTTGTAATTCTAAAGTTTGTCCGACATCCATCTCTAACAATGCGGGACATTGCTGCTGCGCTGTAAATTTAAAAGTTTGCCCATCAATGCTTGAATTCATACCTGTGCATGCGCTTAAGCCCAATGCCACAACACATCCACTCAAACCCATGCGCAAATAGCAATTCATCACCCTGTCCTAACTTTTAACCTTTTCAATCCACTGAATTGAACTGACGCGAAATACTTCGCACGCACCATCCCCCGTATCGGTAGGGGTAAGCGATGACGTCCAAACCAAGTCCTGATCTTTCACCTCAACCAACTCACCTTTTAAACGCACCAAATCACCACGTTTTACTTTTTGAATGTCTTTGGCAATTTTTGGGTTGGCAGGAATGATATGCATATTAGATACCATTTGCATGGCTTGATCTGCAGGCACAGGTAAACGGTCTATTTTCCAGTTTAAATAGCGGTCATATTGATTGACGGTAATATGACGGGCAATTTCAGGCTCAGCAAATAAACCCCAACTCACCGCATAATCAATCGGAGAAAATTTGGCTTGGGCATCATCCTGATAGGTTTTTGAACCCAAAATTCGAAAATCACCCTTAAAAGGTTGCAACACTTCAATCGACTGACCTTTCACGACAGGAGGCAAGCCTTTGGCAATATTACGCTCGACTGAGGCATAGACAGAACATGGCAAAGCCAAAGTCATTAACAATGCCATAAGTTTTAGCGAAATATGTGTGTTCATTCTAAAGTCTACCTAACAAATTCATCTATCTATATTTATCTTAATCACAGATTATGAATACAATAGTTGAAATTGGTAACAAAATGCAGTCATTGGCTCATTCTGACATGGCAAAAACCCTGTAATTTCAGCTAAGCTTATCGGCATAAAAATCAATAATTAGATCTGCACATGCTCTTTGACATCCTCCTCGACCTAAAGGACGGAGATTCCTACTGCTAGACGCTCATGTCCGAGCGCAAGAATATTCAGTGCGGAATTTACATCCCGATCATGGAGCGTACCGCACTCCACACACTGCCACTCTCTTATTCCTAAACCTGCTCTACCTTTCGGACTACTAGAGCGTGAGCCACAGCACGAACAAATTTGGGTGGTATAGGCTTCATTGACTTCTTCATAACATACCCCTGCGTTCTCGCATTTATACTTGAGCATGGTTCTTAGTGTTGTCCAACTGGCATCTAGCACAGACTTGGCTAGTTTGGTCTGCGCTAATGCTTTGGCATTCACATTGCCAACGAAGATGGCTGCATGTTCATTCACCAGTTTTCGGCTGAATTGATGCAGCATGTTTTGTCTTACATTTTTAATCTTGACATGGATGGCTGTGACACGTTTCTTATTTTTTGCACGTTGAGCAATACCAAGTTTTCGCTCATATTGCCGATAGATTTGAGGGGCTTTAAGTTTTACGCCATCTGAACAAGTCGCTAAATCTTTTAAACCTAGATCAATACCTATGGCTTTGCTTGACGTTGGCTTAGCTTGCTTTGGTGAATCTATAACAAGACAAACATACCAACGTCCACGACTATCTTCTACGAATGTGCCTGTTTTGATATTGTATTGACTTAATCCGTAACTATCCCATAGTTTAAATTGATGCTTGCCATATTGAACATAGCCATCAGCATATTTGATTGCAACCTTTTTAAACGGTATCCAACCCAGTGAACGTCTAGCTGATTTTTTATTACTGACACGCCATTTTAGTTTTGCTTTTTTGAACTGCTTGCGTCTTGTGACCAATTCTTCTGTCACTGCCTGAATAGTTTGACTGTGCAAGTTGCATTCTTTCGATGTGCCTTTCGTGTATTTTGCAAGGTCGTATGCTGAAAAGAATTGTTGTTTACGTTGTAGATGCTTAAAACACAAATCATTGACATAATTCCAGACAAAATTTACTTCGGATGCTAACTGATTTAGCACCTTGCAATGTTTGTCTTTTATGCGTAATTTGAGTGTCTTCATCCAATTATTTTAACAGTATTTTTCTTAATAGTGACTATAGTACAAGTATTTAAAAAGACATTTCGTGTCGTTCATATGATTTACTCCAGTCGCTTATATCCTCGTGCTGAACCACGAGGTTTTACGCTCCAGTGGATAAATTTTTTCAAAAACATATTTTTCCGCACTTGCTGAATCAAGTCATGCAAACCCCATCCTTAATGGATTTGCGACGAGAGCTTTTATTGAGCGTATCGGGAGAAGTTTTGGAAATTGGCTTTGGCACAGGTTTAAATTTACCTTTTTATCAGGGTGTAGATACCGTGTATGCATTAGAACCCAATACAGTAATTTTCCAATTGGCGCAGGAACCAATTGATGCAACACCGTTCGTGGTTGAGCAGATCACCGCAAGCGCAGAACAATTGCCTTTTGCAAGTAATCAATTGCAGCATGTGGTGTCCACGTGGATTGTGCAGTATTCCAGACCTAGAACAAAGCCTACGAGAGATTTATCGCGTCTTACAACCAGGTGGTACTTTGCACCTCGTAGAACACGTTTTGAATCGACAAAATTTGAATGTTCAGCATTTACAACATCTGCTCACGCCTCTTCAAAAAAAAGTTGCAGATGGCTGTCACTTAAACCGTGACATTGAAATTGCCCTACTCGAAACTGGTTTTGAATTGGGTGAAGTCCAATATATTGATATTGCAGGCATTCCAAGTCTTGCACAGCGCATGTTATTGGCGCGAGTACATAAACCTCTTTAATCACAATCCTCAAAATCAATCCGAATGGTTTCAAAACGCAGTCTGCCCTGCTGAATGGCCTGCGCAATTGCTTGCTGACCTTTGGTCAAACGTGCGCCACCACTTTTAATATCAATTAGGACGATTGCAATATCTTCGGCATGCCCATTGCCATCCCGATAATCGGTATAGCCATCAAACACGATATAATCAACAGGATCACCTAAAAATTTGGCATCGCTCGGTAAATACTGAAATTCGGGCATAATCGGTGCTAATTGCTCTGCCATTTTGCCTTTCAGTACCGCACGACTGGTATTTACACTGCGCTTTTGTGCCTGCAATAATGCCTGCTGATGTGACAGTTCAATTTCTGCAATATATTGTTCATACTCGGCTTTAATCCGTCCATTGCGGCTATTGCTTAAAATTAAGGTGGTCAGCACCACGCCTATACAGGCACCAATCAGCATCGCCATCCAGATTGACATAAAACCTTCCTAAACCTTTTTTGCAGAACTCGATACGACTTTTGTCAACTGTCATATTCCGAGCACAAAACAATGATATGCTAGGGATGAGCAGATTAAAATCGATTCGAGGGTCATGAAAACTATATTAATTGCCAACCAAAAAGGTGGCTGTGGAAAAACCATTACGGCTATTAGTTTAGCATCTGCGCTTGCACAAAAAGGCTATAAAGTTGCTTTGGCGGATGCCGACAATCAAAAATCTGCGCTGCAATGGTTAAAACAACGACCAGAAACAGCCGCTCCAATTCAAAGTTTAGATTGGCGTCATGAAAAGTCGATTGGCGATGCACCCAAAAACATTGAATATTTAATTATTGATGCACCTGGTGCGTTATCGGGTGAGCATGCCGAGCAGCTGATTAGCGAAGCACATGCCATTATCACACCTCTACAGCCTTCATTTTTTGACATTGACTCCACCCGTCGCTTCTTAAAACACTTACAAGACATTAAGCGGATTCGTAAAGGCAAAGTCCAAATTTTGCTGTTGGCCAATCGGGTCAAACCCAACTCTGCCAGCTCTAAAGATATTCAGGATTTTTTCCAGAAAATCGAGCAACAGCCTGTGGCATGGATTTCAGAACGTGCCGCTTACGGACAATTGGCAATGCAAGGTTTAAGTATTTTTGATAAAACCCAAAAAACTTATCTGCAAATGCAAGATCAATGGCAGCCTGTACTGAATGCCATTGTAGATGACCCTGCTCAATGGTTTTAAAGCCTAGAATCGCCACCGTTTAGAACTTATTCACCAGAACTTACCAAGCTCTCGTTTTCGGGAGCTTTTTTTTCAGTTAATATGGCACATGACCTTAGGAATGTTTCAGTGAATTCAGTGCAACAGTACGCGCCAACATTACAAAAAATTTTATTGTTTGGACTGTTTTTTGTCCTGATCTTTTTGGGTTTTCACATACTCAAATATTTTATTGTTCCTGTTGTTTGGGCAGCAATCATTGCCTATATGAGCTGGCCACTATATCAGTCGGTGCTACGTTTATGCGGTCATCGTCCTACGCTTAGCGCAGCCTTAATGATGCTGATGGTCACGTTGGTGGTCGGCATTCCACTCACTTTTGCCATTTTTATCCTGCAACATGAAGGTCGCAACTTATATTACGAATTACAAAAACAGGTCTTTTCCGGACACTTAAATGTCCCTGATTTCATTCGCAATTTACCTATTATTGGTAAAGAAGTCACCCGCACCCTTAAAGAAATTAATCACGATCCGAACAGCATTGTGCAATCCATTTCCTTATGGATTCAAGGGCATTTAAATTACGGCAAAGTGGTGATTAATGAAGTCAGCAAAAACCTAATCAAACTTGGTTTTGCCCTGCTATCGTTATTCTTTTTCTACCGCGATGGTCACACCATTTTGCATCAAGTCAGCAAAGCTTTGGAAATGGTGATTGGGCCACGTATTCATCACTATTTAGATACTATTTCTGAAACCACACGTGCTGTGGTCTATGGCGTTGGACTCACCGCAATTGCGCAAGCCTTACTCGCAGGCGTGAGCTATTTTGTCGCTGGGGTACCTAATCCGATGGTACTGACCATTGTGACTTTCTTATTTGCCTTAATTCCGTTTGGCCCACCGTTAGCTTATGGTTCGGTGTCGCTGTGGTTATTTAGCCAAGGGCATACCATGGAAGCCATTGGTGTGATGGCGTGGGGCGTGTGTGTGGTCAGCACTGCTGATAACGTGATTCGTCCTTTGGTGATTTCGGGTGCCACTCAAATTCCATTCCTGTTGATCATGTTTGGAGTTTTAGGTGGAATTGCCAGTTTTGGTCTGATTGGTCTATTTATTGGCCCTGTGATTTTGGCAGTCTTACTCGCTATTTGGCGTGAGTGGTTGCATGAAAACAACAATGAAGGATTAATGATGCCCAAAGCTACCCTTGCGCATGATCTCCCTGAAGACGATTCATCATCCAATTCAAAGCTTGATTAAGCTGTTTTACTGATCATATTGCTCACATGGCTGTGTTGATCTGAATAAATCAGCTCAACACAGTACATACATACTACTACGCAAACGTTGTATTGTAACGGAGCTAACTTTGCTTCAATCAAGACATCCCTAAATATTATGCACAACAAACAGGATGTCTTTTATGCGCTCAATACTCCAATTTGCTAGTCTTGCTGCTTTTAGTGGTCTCGTACTCATGGGCTGCAGCACCACTGCAACCTCACAAGAAAAATCAAAATTAGTGAAAATGCATGCTGTTTCAGCACAAGGTATTGGCAAAGAATTAGGTACGGTTGAACTGCGTGACAGTGCAGCAGGCTTAGTTATTCACACCCAACTCCAGCAACTCCCTGCAGGTGAACGTGGTTTTCATATCCATGAAAAAGGTTCATGTGCAGCAGCAGAAAAAGATGGAAAAATGGTTGCTGCTTTGGCAGCGGGCGGGCATTTTAATCCGAAAAATGTCCCGCATCATGGCACACCACTGACAGGACATTTAGGTGATTTACCTGCTTTAAGTGTTGCAAGCGATGGAACAGCCAAAGTAACCGTGATTGCACCACGTTTAACATTGGCACAAGTTGAAGGATTGGCTTTAATGATTCATGCAGGCGGCGATAACTATGCCGACCATCCAAAACCATTGGGCGGTGGTGGTGAGCGAATCGCCTGTGGGGTCATTTAAACCCGCTTTATACATTTTCAATAAAACATTTAAAATCAATTGTGGATAAGTTAAGGGTTATACACGTGCCTTTCGACTTATCCGCAAAAAAGTAAAATCATCTTGTTGTGGATTATTCTAAAAATAAGCTCAATGCAGCTCGTCTCGCTTTATATCAGTCGTGTTTCATATCCACACTCACTAATTTTTGAAAAACTTGCTACGAACTAGCAGAAAACAGCTCAATTTTGCAAACATCTTGTCTAACTTATAAATGTGCAGAGATCACAGCCGCTCATCTTTGCGAATATCTAAATTTCAGCTACACTGCATTTTTATCCACTTTAAAAAGATTGGCATGAACATTAAAACATTACGTCTGGTTGGTTTACTCGAAGGTATTTCATTCTTATTGTTGTTATTTATTGCCATGCCAATGAAATATATGTTCGATAACCCAATTTTAGTGAAATATGTAGGTATGGGTCACGGCGTATTGTTTATCGCATTTTTAGTGGTGCTTTTTGTGGTTTGTGAAAAACAAAAATGGTCTCTTAAAATGTTTATTTTGGGCTTAATTGCATCAATTTTACCTTTTGGCCCATTTGTTTTTGATGCTAAATTGAAAAAGATGGAACAACCTGTAGAGGCTTAATCTACAAGTCCTTTTTAGCGTTTATCACATTACACATTATTTGATATTTGATTTCTAAATCAAATATTGCAAGGCGATACAACATCGCCTTATTTGATGATGCAGCAGAAAAATTTACACTCTTAAAACTGCCCTGCAGCAACTCGCTCCTGCATCACCTGTTTAAGCATCATGCGTGGCAAACTAAACCACAGCATTATCAGCACCAAACAAGCCACACTATAAGCCCAAATATCAAATTGAATATATAAAACACGTACCAGTTCAATCACAATAAAAAAGCACAGCATCAATAGCATTGAAACACTGGCAGCAACAGTGCCTTTAGACACTTCCGATGACATTAAGGCAAAACGATATAAGACCGAAAAGCTCATCCCCTCACCAAAACTGATCAGGCTCATGCCAATCACCAAACACCACACAAAATAGCTTTGCCAAATTGCACCCAGTACGATCAGCACGCTGCCCAACAACATTAAAGGCAGGCCAATCAAGACTGTTTTGCCTAAAGGCAAACGGTCAATGACTTTCATCAGCACCAAATTGCCTAAAATCAAACCACCCAAAACAGGAAACTGTGCTAAACCGTATTGCAGACTGCTAAAGCCTAAATCTTCAACCAACATCACGGGAGATAATGCAATCCACAACATTAAGGGCATACTCAATAAAGGCAGCGCCAATGTCAGACCTAAGAATCTGGTATTTTGAAAGACATGCTTAAAATCATCCCACACATCTCGAAACGGACGTTTAGGAATACTTTGCTGAGTTTCAGGCATTTTGGCTTTCAATCCAAACCAACTCAAAAATGCCAACAGTGCTATGCCAATAAACCCCCAGTGCCAAGAAACATGCTCAATCATAAATGCACCCAATACTGGGCCGAGCAAGGGAGCAAGTAAAGAGACGTTTGCCATGAGCGCCATGACTTTAATTGCATCACGCTCTGCAAAGTTTTCCTGAATAGCCGCATAGCCGACCGCACTAATGACCGACAAGCCAAACCCTTGTAAAAAACGAAGGGCTAGGAAACTTTCAATATCCTGAGTTAATAGAATCAATAAGCAGGTCAGAGTAAAAAATGCCACGCCGCCCAACAATACTTTTCTGCGCCCCAAACGGTCAGAGAGTGGCCCCAATAACCACGCCACACAAGCACCCCCCAGCAAATAAAATGACATGGACGAAGCTGCCCATGCACTACTGACACCAAAATCTTGTGTGATGGCCAACATTGCGGGTTGAACCAAGTCATTGCCAATATAAACCGCGAACTCAAACAAGACCAAAGCCAAGGGAAACATGAGTGTGGCACGTTGAATGGTATTTTTTTGCTGCTGTGGCATGAGTTATAAAGGACAAAACGATGCAAGTCAGCCGCGTTTAGCCCATAAAAATAGAAAATTGAGCTGCAGTTTAACAGAGTTGAATGGCAAATTTATGGCGCATTTTTTAAGTCCGTTAAATAAATTGCGGCACTTGATGTGACATCAGACCAAGTTAGGCATCACCTCCTTCAGCGGGTTAAGGCGATACGGTATTGCCCAATTCATAATATGAAAATACCGAAAGTACAGGATAAAACTACCCACGGCAATGAGGCGATCATTGCGGTGTAGAAATGCTAGAGTTTTGATGGACATGCTGCGCTCACACGTTTTTGAATCGAATGAAGTCATCCTAAATAAAAGCTGTGGATAACACGAGTATTATCCACAGACGCTTTGTTGCATTTTTAGAACATCATGCAAGATTTACCTAAGCCCTACAGCAATTTAAGGACATTTTTTGCTTTGGAAAGTCTTGGTATTTTTACCACGTGCGCATAAGTAAGCGGTTTGCACATCACCCTGCTGCCATTGTCCATTAATATTTTTAAAGTGATAAATACTACGAATTGAACGTACCGAATCATCCATTAAGCCTGTTTCGGTAATTTTTACTTCTGCCGCAGTTGGTGCTTCGACACGGTTAAAGTATTGACGAATTTCAACGGTAGCCAATTCTTTACGCAAATCTGGACGTTGTTTGAGTACCTGCGCCAAAGGTGTTTCTGCAGGCGTAACTTGTGAAATAATATTCTGTGTAGTCGCACAGCCTGACAATAACGCAACACCCAATGCGGAAACCGTGATTAAACGCAACATAACTCCTCCAAAATGTTGATTATTATTTATGCTTCTATGATGCCTTGTTCGAGCAGAAACGCTAGAACAGAAATGTAAAATTAAAACAGCGGCATAAAAAAACGCATCACGAGGATGCGTTTTTCAATTCACTTAAATAAATGAAAGGCGAAAGGAATTACAAATCAAATAATTTGCCTGGGTTCATAATGCCTTGAGGGTCAAAAACCTTTTTCAACGCTTTCATATATTCAATTTCTTCAGCCGAACGTGAATATTCCAAATATGGTTTTTTGGTCATGCCTACACCGTGTTCTGCAGAAATAGAACCATCATATTTCTTCACAGTATCAAATACATACTTATTTACCACCTGACATTTGGCAAAGAATTCGTCTTTGCTTAAATCGGCAGGTTTAAGAATGTTCAGGTGCAAGTTACCATCACCAATATGGCCGAACCAGCAAATTTCAAAGTCAGGATAGTTTTCTGCCACAATTGCATCAATTTCCTGAATAAATGCAGGAACATGAGTAATCAATACTGAAATATCGTTTTTATATGGAATAAACGGTGCAATCGACTCAGAAATGTCTTCACGCAAACGCCATAAACTTTCAACTTGGTCTAGGCTTTGGCTCAATACGCCATCCATCACCCAGCCTTGTTCCATACAGTGTTCAAAAATTTCCATCGCCTTGTCCATAATTGGCTCAAATGGCGCTTCAAATTCAAGTAACACGTAAAATGGACATTCGGTTTCAAATGGACGTTGCACATGACCATGATCCAAGACTTTTTGCATCGCCAATTCACCAAAGAATTCAAATGCAGTCAGATCAATTTTAGCTTGGAAAGCATGTAATACAGGCATCACCGAATTAAAATCAGGTACGCCCAACACCATCACTTGTAAATCTTGCGGTTGGCGCTCTAGTTTAATTTCAGCTTCGGTCACTAAACCGAGTGTACCTTCACCGCCAATAAATAAATGTTGCAGCGCATAACCTGTTGCGTTTTTGATCATGCCTTTGTTCAGACGCAGGATATCTCCTTTGCCTGTTACCACAGTCAGACCCAACACCCAGTTACGGGTCATGCCGTATTTAATGACTTTAATACCGCCCGCATTGGTGCCGATATTACCGCCAATTTGTGAAGAACCTGAAGATGCAAAATCGACTGGATAATACATGCCTTGTTCTTCGGCATAGTTTTGTAGTTGCTCAGTCACCACACCCGCTTGCACGCGAACCATACGGTCTGCAGGGAAAAATTCCAAGATTTGGTTCATCTTGTCCATGCTGACGACAATTTCACCATTGGCTGCCACTGCACCTGCAGATAAACCTGTGCGTCCGCCCGATGGAGTAATGGCCACATTAAACTGATTCGCCAGTTTTACAATGGCTTGTACTTGCTCTGTGCTTGATGGAAAAACGATGACCGATGGGTTCGGATCAAAATGCTTTGTATGGTCACGACCCCAGTTTTGGAGGCTATCGACATCCGTTTTAATACGGTTTTCACCGACTATTGCCGTTAATTGGGTCAATAACTCAGGGGTTAAAGCGACTGGAGCATTCATCGTTTGCAGACCTAGCAAGAATTAAACAGGAAGAAAAGCGACTGTCTGCACATCTTGATCTATTTGAAGATGAAGATACTGCAGACTAAATATGTGCATCAAAGCAACAGCGTGGGTTGGCTTTCATGTGCGCCGCTTATTATAAGCGATTTTTTTGAAAAACCTGTGAATATTGGCAATTCCGATAATATAACGTGGTAAGAACAGGGCAATTTTGGGCAATATTTCTGAAAGAGATTATATCTGACAAAAAATACCTGCACTCTTGGTCATAAAGGAAATGTATATCGACCCATCTCCTATGTTATCATACCGCCACTAAATTTGGCCTTTGTAGCGGAGCCGTAATGAGCCAACATCTTTCATTACCTAAAGATAAAATTCGTTTCTTGTTGTTAGAAGGCGTACACCAGAACGCAATCGACGTGTTAAATGCAGCGGGTTATACCAACATCGATTATCGTAAAACGGCGCTTGAGGGCGATGCGTTAAAAGAAGCGATTAAAGATGCGCATTTCATTGGAATTCGTTCACGTACACAGCTAACTGAAGAAGTTTTTGAAGCTGCGAACAAACTAATTGCGGTAGGTTGTTTCTGTATTGGTACAAACCAAGTGAACTTAACTGCAGCAATGGAACGTGGTATTCCAGTTTTCAATGCCCCTTATTCAAACACCCGTTCGGTTGCAGAATTGGTATTGGCTGAAGCAATTTTATTGCTACGTCGCGTACCTGAAAAATCAACCGATACACATGCAGGTGGCTGGAACAAGTCTGCAGTCGGTTCATTTGAAACACGTGGTAAAACTTTAGGTATCGTGGGTTACGGTTCAATCGGTTCTCAACTTTCAGTTTTAGCTGAAAGCATGGGTATGCACGTGATTTATTATGATGCAGTAACCAAATTACCTTTAGGTAATGCACGTCAAGTTGGCTCAATGGGCGAATTATTGGCAAATGCAGACGTGGTTTCTTTACACGTTCCAGATGTACCCTCTACCCGCAATTTCATGGCAAAAGAACAATTTGCACAAATGAAAGAAGGCTCTATTTTCATTAACGCAGCACGTGGTACCTGTGTGGTGATTGAAGATTTGGCTGATGCGATCAAATCAGGTCATATTGCAGGTGCTGCAGTTGACGTGTTCCCGAAAGAACCAAAAGCCAATGGTGAAGAGTTTGTTTCTCCACTACGCAACCTGCCAAACGTGATTTTAACACCGCACGTGGGTGGTTCGACCATGGAAGCGCAAGCGAACATTGGTTTAGAAGTTGCAGAGAAATTCGTTGCATATTCAGATAAAGGTATGACTTTATCTGCAGTGAACTTCCCAGAAATTGCACTACCATTAACCGAAGGCAAACACCGTTTATTACACATTCACCAAAATATTCCAGGTGTATTGTCTAAAATCAACAACTTGTTTGCTGAACACGGCATCAACATCTCTGGTCAGTCACTTATGACCAAAGGTGATGTCGGTTATTTAGTGATGGATGTTGATGCGACTGCATCTAAAGAAGCACTAGATACTTTACACGAAGTTGAAGGCACAATTCGCGTACGTGTCTTGTTCTAAGACCACACGCTGATGCTACAAAAAACCACAGTCTTAGCACTGTGGTTTTTTATGCCTGATCTATGAGTAACCTTGAGTTGCCACAGCCCTGTATTTTTAAACTTGCTATAATCTGCCTGACCTTCCCATTTCCACACTGTTGAGTATTTTTCTGCCCCATGCCAAACGCCCAACTCACTGCGGTGTTGTTCATGGTTTTATCCATGATCTCCTATCAAATCAGTGCTTCTTTTGCCAAACAATTGTTTCAGGTGCTTGACCCACTTACTGTGACGATTTTGCGACTGTGCTTTGCCAGTGTAATTGTGGCAATCATGTTTCGCTCATGGCAAATTCTGTCGCGGCTCGCACATTTAAAATGGCGTGATTTATTGTGCTATAGCGCAGCCTTGGGCTTAATGAATATTCTGTTTTATCTGTCTTTGGGCAAGTTGCCGCAAGGTATTGCGGTGGGTTTAGAGTTTGTCGGGCCTTTGGGCTTAGCTTTATTGTCCATTCAAAACCGTAAAGATTATGTCTGGGTATTGTTGGCGATTTTAGGCATTATTCTTATGGTGCCTTGGGGACAAGCGCAGGGAGATCATTTTAGTCTGTTTGGTGCAGCATGTGCCTTAGGTGCAGGATTGTGCTGGGCTTTTTATATTTATTTTGGGCAAAAAGTGGTGCAACAAAATATTGGCATGCACGCGCTGACCATCGCCATCAGTATTTCGGCTTTGGCTTTGATTCCATTCGGACTGTATAACAATGCCCCCGCACTGTTTGAAACCCAGTATTGGGGCAAGGCGCTTGCCATTGCAGTGCTTGCCACGGCCATTCCTTATGCGCTGGATTTACAGGCCTTAAAACAACTCAGCAAAATGAGTTATGGCACACTTTCCAGTTTATCGCCTGCTTTGGCTGCACTGACAGGCTTGGTATTGTTGGGTGAGAAAATTACTTCACTGCAATGGCTCGCGTTATGCTGCATTATGTTAGCTTCGGTGGGCGTTACTTTTAGAGCAGTAAAAAAATCCAAACAGCCGCAGAATGTTTAAACCAAACTGTTTTTAGACATCTGTTGGTATTTTTCATATTCTGCCAAATATTGCTTGGCTAGACTTTGTTTTTGCTGTTCAGACAAAATTTTGCCTGCCTGCTGAAAAAAGCCATGTTCTTCTTCTTTTAAATGATGATGCACTTTATCTGACAGTTGCTTGGCAATTGCCAGCCAACCCGTGTTGCTCATTTCCGTTTCGGTTAATTGTTCGAGTAATTCATCCATTTGATGATGCTCTGCCAAAGCATGGCGAGTGATATTTAAACCCGCATCAGTCATCATTAAGGGAATATAAAAATAGCGATCTTCTGCCACTGCATGCGCAAATAATTCATTTTTAAGTTGTTCAAATACCGCTCTACGTTCAGGGCTATCACCTGAAGTTTGCGTCAGTTGGCGGGCTAAATCTCGTTGGATGTCGTGACTTTGGCGTAAAGCTTCAAAAATATTCATGTGCAGCCCTCTATTTTTAACCCATGCGCGGCGAACAGATTGATAAGAATCTACTCGCACATCCACATCGGTTTTGGAGTCAGTTTTGATTTCGTTTTTTAATCCTCTAGCTACTGTATAGAGGATCAATCCGAATTCCTGCAACTATTTGTATAGAAAGCTTTAATTCACTTACCCACTTTATTCAAGTTATGTATCTGAGCAAAATTTAGAGATTTAAAACCCGTTTCGGTACCAAGCGCTTTTTATCTGTAATTTCAGCCAAACCTAAACACTTTTCACCATCAAAGACCAACACTTGCGCTGCTGCAGGATGGTCAATATTACTTTCCATGCCACGACTAAAATATTCAGCGCGTCCTTCAGGGACTTGAATGTGTAGAAAATGCTGCACAGGTGCATACGCAGGCAGCAATAAAGCCTCACGTTCTGCTTCACTTAAACTTTCCAAATATTCAATGCTATAACTCGGAATCAGGTCAAAATGTCCCGTTTTAATCCGATGTAAATAGGTCAAATGTCCGTAAGTGCCCAAGGCTTTGGCAATATCTTCACCTAATACACGAATATACGTGCCTTTAGAACAAGTCACATCCAAAGTGATGCTCTGTTCAGTAAAAGACAGCAATTCAATGGCATCAATGGTGACTGGGCGCGCTTCACGTTCAATTTCAATGCCCTGTCGTGCCAATTCATACAACGGACGGCCTTCTTTTTTTAAGGCAGAATACATAGGCGGAACTTGCATCAAATCGCCCTGAAATTGTGCCAATACCTGCTCAATGTGCTCTTGGCTCAATGCAGGTACAGCCTGCTGCAACAGCACTTCACCCTCAACATCTCCTGTGGTGGTGCTAAGTCCCAATTGAATGGTGGTTTGATAGCGTTTCATCGAATCGAGTAAATAGTGCGAAAATTTGGTCGCTTCACCCAAACAAATCGGCAGCAAACCTGAAGCCAATGGATCTAATGCTCCTGTATGCCCTGCTTTTTGCGCCCGATATAACCAGCGCACTTTTTGTAATGCTGCATTGGAGCTGATGCCCAAAGGTTTATTCAATAAAAATACACCACTAATGGCACGACGCTGGATTTTAGCCGCAGATGATTTCATAGCACACATAAGTCAAAGCAAAACTGCGCCATGGTAACAATCTGCCGCGATAAATGACAACATTTCTAGAACAGCGATTTACTTTTATGGCATATTTGAGCGCTTATGATTAAAAAAATAAAATGGATATACAGGTGCATTGAAATGCAGAAACATAAAATATGGATTGTTTTAGGCGTAGTGATACTGCTCATTTCAACTTTGGTGTATTGGCTGATGCCACAATCAAACTCCCCCGATACATCACCCCAGCAAAGCTCAAATGATGAAACATCTCAAGCTTTGAGCATGCAGCAAGCCATGCAAAATAACCCTGCTGCAAATTTTTTAAGCCCAAGTCAGCAGGACACCGAAGTCAATTGTCAGCTTAAACTGGATGCAAGTAATCGTCTGATCGTTAATGAACAAACCCGCAATTGTTTTGAATATTTTATTACCCAATATGGCGAAAAGAGCCTTGAAGCAATCAGTACAGATTTTAAAGCCTATATTACGCAAAGCCATAAAGAGCCTGCTTTATCGCAAATTTTAGATTTATGGCAGCGTTATTTAGACTACAGAAATGCGTTGGGGCAACTGCAAACACCGAACTTGAGTCAGGAAGATCCGCAATATTACCGCAGCATTTTTAGCAATATGCAAAACCTGCGTAAACAGTATTTTTCAGATTATGAAATTGAAGGTTTATTTGGTACGGAAGATATCTACCACGAATACACCTTAAAACGTATGGCGGTGATGGATGATAAAAAATTGTCCGAAGCTGAAAAAGCGCAGAAATTACAAGAATTATTTAAACAACTCCCGCAAGATTGGCAGGAGAATTTAGAACAGTTAAATACTTTACAGGATTTGCGCAGTTTAACCGCAGCAATTAAAGCACGCGGCGGCTCTGCTGCTGAAATTCGACAAATGCGTTTAAATCTGGTTGGCCCTGAAGCCACCCAGCGTTTAGAACAATTAGATGGGCAACGCAGTCAGTGGAAATCACGAGTAGAGGATTATTTAAGTACGCGTGATCAAATCATGCAAAGTGGAATGAATGATCAAGCCAAGCAACAAGCCGTGAAACAATTACGCGGACAGCATTTTCAAAATCCACAAGAGCAATTGCGTTTAGAAACCTTTGAACAGGTACATGATCAAGGTGGAAAATTACCTTTTGCTGACTAACATATTGCATAGAACAACTGGGGCATTCAACATGCCCTATTTTTATGCCTGAAAAGCTGTTTTAGTACAAACTCACCACAACGATTTAATATACAAATGTCTATAAATATTAAATAGATATCAATATGCATGTAGATTTACAAATCTCTGGGACAATGCGCAATAACTGTCCCCAAATGATATGTTTTTTCTAAATTACGCATGAAAAAATACCTGAGCGTACAAAAAATAGTCGAGGATGACTCACAACACCGTGCCGTAACCAACGGCAATTTGCATATCTGAGCTTTCAAGAGGGAAGCGAAGCCACCACTTCACTTGTAACAAAAATAAAGAACACAGGATTGTTTTATGACCATCATCTCTAACATACGGGCAATTACATTGGCTGTCACTGGCTGCTTGCTCGGTTCAATGGGTGTCGCTCAAGCTGCTCCAAGCGTGTTGCCTATTCAGGAACAGGCCAAATCTGACTATGCCAAAACCAAATATCCATTGCTCATGGTACACGGCTGGCTCGGATGGTCACGCATTGGCAATGAAACCTTTAATATGGATTATTGGTATCAAATTTTGCCAGATATGGCACGTAATGGCGCAACCGTATTTGCCGCACAACTCTCCCCTGCACACCGTACTGAATTTCGAGGTGAGCAACTGATTGCCCAAGTCGAAGAAGTCATGGCAATCACTGGCAAATCCAAAGTCAATTTAATTGGTCACTCACATGGTGGCCCAACAGTACGTTATGTAGCTGCGACCAAACCTGAATATGTGGCATCAATTACGGGCGTTGCAGGTACATTCCGTGGCTCCAAAGTTGCCGATGATATTCAAAATAATCGTTTATCACGCACCGCGTTTAATATTTTAGGCGACTATATGGTGGCGCCTCTCATTACTTGGGCGCAGCAACAGCCAGACATGCCTGTCGATTTTGATGCATCGATGGCTTCTTTAACCGAAACAGCGTCTGCAGATTTTAACCGTCGTTTTCCAACCACAGCCTTGGCCGCAAATTGCAGCAGCAGCGGTGCCAAAGTAGATCGCGGGATTCATTACTATTCATGGACAGGTGTAGCACAAGCCACCAATTTACTGGATATTGACACTGTTTTAATGCAACTCGGCCCACTGTCTTATGGCAATTTAGACAACGATGGCATGGTCGCACGTTGTAGTACCCACATTGGACACGTCATTCGTGACAACTACCGACTAAATCATACCGACCTTGCCAACATGATGTTTGGCTTAACGGGCTTGTTTGCACCTGACCCAGTTGCACTGTATCGACAACATGCCAACCGATTGAAATTACAAGGTTTGTAATAGTAAAGCTCATTTCAATCTTGGCAAAACCATCTTCCTGTGCTTGAAACTCAAGTGCAAGAAGTTCAATAACCATGAATCATTCAGAACTTGCAATCTAGCAAATTTCCTGAATAATGATATTTGACAATAGATATTGTCATGCTAGGAAAGCACAATAAAATAGAGGATGTTATATGAAATATGGATTATTCATTGCAGGCTTAATTGCGGCTAGTACCTTCAGTACCGCGCACGCATCCAATGCAGAACAGGTCAAATCTAACTTCGTGATCTCCAGTTATGCCAAAACCAAATATCCGATTGTGTTTACTCACGGTATGGCAGGCTTTATCAATATTGGTGGAGATCAGTTAGGTGTCGATTATTGGTACCAAATTTTACCCAATTTAGCACGTAACGGTGCTAACGCTTGGGCAACCCGCGTATCTCCATTTAACTCATCAGAAGTTCGTGGCGAACAATTGGCACAACAAGTCGATGAAATTCTTGCGATTACAGGCGCAAGCAAGGTCAACTTAATTGGTCACTCACATGGTGGACCAACCATTCGTTATGTTGCAGGCGTGATGCCATCTAAAGTCGCATCGCTGACTGCTGTCGGTGCACCGAATAAAGGCTCACCTGTGGCCGACTTTATTCTAAAAGTCCAAGGTTCGGCCTTAGAAAAACCATTAATTGATATGGTCAATTTAGTGTCTAAAACCATTACTTGGGCACAAGGTTTAGATCCAAATAGCTATCCACATGACTCATTGGCAGGTGCCAACAGTTTGAGCACCACAGGTTCAGCACAATTTAACAGCAAATTCCCAATGGGTATGCCAACGACAAGTTGTGGTGAGGGCGCTTATCAAGAAAAAGGCATCCAGTTCTATTCATTTACGGGCAATACGGCTGTCACTAATTTACTTGATCCAGACTCAGCCATGTTGGCGACCAGTTTGTTGATTGATAATGGTCGTGATAATGATGGTTTGGTATCACGCTGCAGCGCCAAATTTGGTAAAACCATTCGTGATAACTACTATTGGAACCACTTAGATGAAGTCAATCAACTCTTGGGCATGAAAGATATCTTTGCACCAGATCCTGTTGATGTATATCGTCAACATGCCAATCGCTTAAAAATGCAAGGTTTATAAACTCAAATACCAGACATAAAAAAATGCGCCTAAACGGCGCATTTTTTAGCTGTAAAGCAAAGTTAAAATTAACCTTGTTTACGTGCTGGTAATTTCTCACGAATACGTGCAGCTTTACCAGAAAGTTCACGTAGGTAGTAAAGTTTAGCACGACGAACGTCACCACGACGTTTCACTTCAATTTTAGCAACGATTGGAGAGTGAGTTTGGAAAACACGCTCAACACCAACACCGCTAGAAATTTTACGTACTGTGAACGCAGAGTTCAAACCACGGTTTTTCTTCGCAATTACCACACCTTCAAATGCTTGAAGACGCTCACGATCACCTTCTTTTACTTTTACTTGAACGATAACTGTATCGCCTGGTGCAAAAGCTGGGATGTCTTGCTTAAGCTGTGCATTTTCAACAGCTTGTACTAAAGGATGCTTACCACTCATGGGGTATCTCCAGTATGTGTGGGTCAGAAGAGGTCTGATTTCCACTGGGTCTAGAGGCTAAAGCGCATAGGCCCGATTGACTTTCCCTTTATGCCTGACCGCTTCAATGCATAAAGAGCCTATTTAAGTACTTAATTTACATTAAGCAGTTTAGTTTGCTCGAAGCATAGCTTCTCGCCTTGCGCTCGGGTAAAGCAATGCTTTACTCACCCTCGCTCATCTTTTAGCCATTTTTTCTGCTGCTTGCTCAACTCAACTTTTTCAATCAACTCAGGTCGACGCTCTAAAGTCCGTTGATAACGCTGCAAAAACCGCCATTTTTCAATATTGGCATGATGACCCGACTTTAATACTTCAGGCACATCCAACCCTTCAAAATGGTCTGGCTTGGTATATTGTGGGCAATCTAAAAGACCATCCACAAAAGAGTCCTGCACATGTGATTGTTCATCAGACATCGCACCCGGAAGTCTCCGGATAATACTATCCAACAACACCATCGCTGGCAGTTCACCGCCCGATAAAACGTAATCACCAATCGACCATTCCTGATCGACATAATGCTGAATTAGACGCTCATCGACACCCTCATAACGACCACACAATACAATCAATCCATCATATTCAACGAATTGCTGTACTGCAGTTTCATTTAGGGTTTTGCCTTGTGGTGACATATACACCACTGGCACATGAACTGCCCCCGCTTGCTGTGCAAGGTTTTTGGCATGTTGGATTGCTTGCGCCAACGGCTCCGCCATCATCACCATACCTGGACCACCACCAAATGGACGTTCATCCACCCGTTTGTAGTTGCCCTGTGCAAAATCACGTGGATTAATACAAGTAATTTGCATTAAATCGCGTTTTGCTGCGCGTCCGCTAATACCGTAAGCTGTAATCGCTTCAAACATTTCAGGAAAAAGCGTAATGACTGCAAAAAACACCGCAGACTCCTCTATTTTCCTGCTATGTGAATCCTGAAAGGATTAATAATCTACACCCCAATTCACGTAGATACGACCCGCTTCGAGATCAACACGTTGCACCACATCTTTATGCCATGGAATCATGCGCTCTTCACTATCGACACTGGCAGCAGTTGCGCGAACCACCATCACATCGTTAGCACCTGTTTCAAACAGTTCATGGATTTGACCGAGATTAATTTCCTGTTCGTCATCATCCAGACCTAACACAGTTAAGCCTTTTAAATCTGACCAGTAATACTCATCCACACCTGGTTGAGGCAGTTGCGATTTTGAAATCCAGATATTTGCACCAACTAAGTTGTCTGCTGCGGTGCGATCACTCACACCTTTTAAGCTGACCACCAAGCCTTTGCCATGTGGTTTCCAACGTTTTACATCGACCATTTGCCAACCTGCTTTGGTTTCAATGTACCAAGGCAGATAGTCAAATATGTTGCTCATGGGTTCTGTATTGGAATAGACCCAGAGCCACCCATTTAATCCATAAGCTGAACGTAGCTGTCCAATCTGAATACGATCTTCGGGTACATTCTGTGTTGGTGTCATGGGCTACCTACTACTTAATTTGTAAAAATTATGCAGCAGCTGCAGCTTTTTTAGCTTGAGCAGCTAAAGAAGCAACACGTTCAGATGGTTGAGCGCCTTGGGCAACCCAGTGTGCAAAACGGTCAGCATCTAAACGAAGTTTTTCTGCTTTACCTTGCGCTGTTGGGTTGAAGAAACCAATACGTTCGATGAAACGACCGTCACGCGCATTGCGGCTGTCAGTTACAATGATTTGATAGAATGGACGCTTTTTAGCACCACCACGAGTAAGACGAATAACTACCATGATACAACCTTATAGTTTTTACGGATTATCCCTGCATCGACCATCGATACATTTCAAACCCCTTTCATAGAGGGCAGTATTTTACGTGAAATTTGCCCTGAATGAAAGATCAAAACGTATTTATCCGCAGATTTGAATTTAAAAGTTATTTGCCGTCCCAGTTTGAGGTAGTAGATAAACCCTCTTTGCATAATTCAGATGACATTGTTGTTTTAGACCAAAACTTTTGACCTCGATGATTTAAACAAATTACGCCAGTATTTTCTACTACTGTATCGTCTACAGGAGTAGCAACTAACGTCCAAGTTGTTAAACCGACATCTTCTAACTCAACTGTATAGAGTCTATCTCCTTGTACAGGAATAGACCCTGTATGATTAATATCAGTTAAGGTAACTGGCTTTGGATTATCCACCGTTGGATCATCATCATCAACTTCATATGCTATATAAGAAAAATTTGCAATTTTAAATTTTTGCAACCTATGAGCTATGTCAAGAAGTTCGGATTGTGCTTCCGCACGTTTTGTTTTTTGTACATGCTCTTGATAGGACGGAAATGCTATTGCTGCCAATATACCAATAATTGCAACTACAACCATGAGCTCAATTAGCGTAAAGCCCCTGATATTTTTTACCATTCTTCAGCCCCCGCTGCTTTTGCTCCACACGTTAAATTCGTAGTGCTAATATTCTCCCAACTTTTATTTTTACAGCGTAAGCCGCTATTTGACATTAGGAAACTATAATTACTCTTATCTTTACTTTCTGCCGTAATAACCCAAGCTTGCCCAGTGCTATCAACAACCGAAGTGAACTGATATTTTACACTAGATCCACTTGCACCCTTTGGATAGACATTAAGATTATTAGGAAGAATGAAGTCCGAATAACTAAAATTTCTCGACTTATGTTTATCTAATTCAATTGCAATTTGTTGGATTTGCTCTTGAGCTTTTGAGGCGCTTGCACGCCTCACATAACTGTTATAAGAAGGGATTGCGATCGCGGCTAATATAGCCACAATTACAACAACAACCATTAGCTCAATCAAAGTAAACCCATTCATAGGCAAAGTACGTTTTGTCATATTTCACCTACTAATTGCTGCTACTTAGCTTTTCATACCAACGCTGTGGAATTAAGCACATTTTAGTCTGTTCACCAGAACCAAACCCACCTGTTACGGTTAATGCAATTCGTCCGCTAGTTTCAATGCAATAGTTCTTTGCACTCGTATCACCAATGGCAATTGGTGGACAGGCCTCGCCTTCACAATCTTTTGGAGGGCAATCCTCACCAACACACTCATCATTATCATCACCACTATTACTATTATCTAACCCTCCAACAGTCACTGTATGAATCCCGACACCAATGACACCACGTGCCTCTGTTAAAGTATCTTTACACTGTCCATAAGGCAAACAAAAGGCGGTAATCATACTTTCACCTTTCACTCCAGCTCCACAATCGCCAGAAATACCAGGCTTACTTGCATCGAATGTGGATACATAGAGTTTACGATTCATTGCAAGTGGTGTTCCGAACACTTTTTCACTTTGCTTTTTATAGAGATCGCATTTGGTTGGTATTAACTTACCTTCCTGATCGTATTGCTTGACACCAGCTGTACAATTTTGGAATTGGTAGTACCACCCCTTAGCTGAATAAGGGGCTACTGAAGTTGCCGTTGAGAAGCGATTACTATCCGTAATCTCTCCTAACTGAGATTTAGTAATGTTTTCCGTATTTAAACCTGTATCAGTTGCAGTAATCGTTCGTGTAAAAAGATCTCGTCGTGCTACATCTTTATCATAAATATTGTAAATTGCATCGTAATCGTAACTACTATCAGCAGCAGAAAAGTCTTGCAATGGTTGACTGCGATTACCACTACCTATTGAAATCAATGCAAATGTTTCTCCACTTGAGCTATATAATGAGAAACTTGGCATATCATAAAAACGAGGGCTCTTCTCGGCAGCATTTAAATCCAGTAGTCGAACTGGAGTTTGAGGTACTGCACCTATTACATTTTGCTTATTATCAAAATCAATCCTGAATAACTGTCCGCCTAAATCACCAAAATAAATATGGTCAATTAGCTCATCCCCATCGCGATCAACTGTACGAATTTGGCTGGTCACACTATATTGTAGATTGGAGTGTTTTGTAGTAATTACGCCTTCAGCCACTGTAGTAGCAGAAGTTTCAGGCGCATTATTACTCGCCCACCACAATAGATCTCCATCATCGGCATCAAACATGTAGACACCCGCACCTTTTTGATTGCTTTGGTTATAGTCATGATTTTCATAACCACCATAAATTCCTTTTACACGGCTACTATCACGCGCATCTCCATCTACACCACCTGCATCATATCCCCCCCCTACAAACATAACTCGTTTACGCACACCTCCCCAATTTACCCATGCAATAGAAGGTTTAGACCAGCTTTGTCCCATATATTGTAACTGTGAGAATGTTTTGCTTGATGATCCGCTATAGACTTTTTGAGTTGCGGGATCAATATGAAACTTTAATGCTGGAGTATCGATATCACTGAGGTCAAGTGCATAATAGCTACGCCCCCCCATGCGCAGACCGCCATATGCGATTTGCCAACCTTTTTGCTTAGAAGTTCGACCTGCACCTACTGTTAAAGCACCTGAATTATCGACCACATAACGTGTATCCAGCGTCCATGGGCCATCAATTCCATAAAACATTTTTTGCAGACCACCGGTAGTTACACTTGATAACCTGAAGGCATCTTTCTGATTACTCACCATTTCATCAGGAACAAAAGCAAATTTTTCCACCCCCGTATTTGCATCAACCACATGCAGCAAACCTTGTGTTGTTCCGAATAAAATATAATCTTCCCTGTTGGTAGACTCCATCAATTTAGCAGTTGAGTTATAACTTAATTTCCCCTTGTTTGTGACAAGTACAGGATAGGAGTGCATAACTGCACCAACCTGACGTAATGTCGGCTGTGCAATTAAATTTGAAATAGAGGTTGGTGGGCTATCAACATCTATGTTATAGCCTAATAATGAAACCAAATGACCACGATTCGGATCATCTTTATAAGGAGAATCTGTTAAATCTGAGAGTTGAACTTGGCGAAGATCGCTACTTCCTCCAAATACAACTGAAGCTCCCGAGCCCACAGCTTTACGGTTCGTTAATAATTTACGTTGAGGTGTTTGATTATCAGTTTTAGCCCCCAATAGCAATTGAGACCAAGCACCACCACGAGCCGCAAACTTACGACTCCCTACTGTATTTTCATCACTAGTAGCTACCGCATTATCAATCGCTTTAGACCAGAAATCATAGGTTGCATTGGTAATATTGCCATTGTCATCATAAGTTGGCTCTACTAAACTACCATTATCATTAAATACATCTGCATTATTTCTACCTTTCAATACACCGCCAACACCAACTTTATATTTTTTTAAGTTACCTACCCATAGCTGATAATTAGTATTTGGTGTGGGTTGGAATGTTTGGTAGTAAGCATCGTCCTGTAACTCTGCTGGATTCAATGCATCACGCGGTACAGTTGGAGAACCTGTCGTCACAGATGGAATATCTTTGGATAAGTTACTAATGAATGCATTAACACTATCAACAACATCTTGCGAACTATTACCTGAATACCATCCACCCTCCCCAATAATCCCGAGATATGCTGCTTTTTTTACATCAGTATTTATAAAACCAAGTGCGCTAATATTCTCGGCCTGAGTTTTTCTCGGATCGTATGAAGTTACGTTATTGAAACCACTACCAAATCCAACTATAGC
Organism: Acinetobacter sp. YH12136; assembly: GCF_013418545.1. Lineage (NCBI taxonomy): Bacteria > Pseudomonadati > Pseudomonadota > Gammaproteobacteria > Moraxellales > Moraxellaceae > Acinetobacter > Acinetobacter sp. YH12136. Next base: position 14,762 of record NZ_VPBV01000021.1, on the reverse strand, counting down.
TGTTTTAAATTTTATGTTTTTTGGATTTCGACTTGCATCGAGTAGATTCTGTGAGAATTTGTGCATACAATCCCAACCACTACCACTCTCACTGCAACTAAAATCGCTTGCTTTGGAACCCAATGCCAGTTTCATCATGGAACCGGCTTGATCGCCATTATTAGGCTCACCATCGGTCAACAAATAAATACCTTGACCACTACATACCTTTTGCTCATCTGTCTGTGTTAATGAGGTAGGTGACTCATATTTAACTCCCCCTGATACTTTTGTATCGCTAGAAGCTATATCAAAACCTGAACCACTAGGGGTATCAGTTATTGTTAACTCACCTTTGAAGTTCCAACACTTTTGATCCTTGCGTTGATAACCTTCATCTGTAAAGGTACATGTATATTCATCTCCTGTACCTGTAGCTCTAGCAATTGGCGTTGACTGCCTTTTACTCCAAGAAGTACAATTATGATTCGCATCATATACCACACATTCTTGATACCACCTCCCACTTGAACTAGAGTGATAAGAACGGTATCTGAGTTTATTATCTAAGTTCAGCGTTTGTGGCTCGCCAATCGTCTTCTCACCAAATAAATAAGCTGCTGTTTCAGCATAAGCATTTGCTGTAGGAGTACCAGATTGTCGTTGCAACCCTTGAATTGTATTATTTAACAGCTCTCGTTGGGTGATTTGATTTCCACCCACGGTTACTTTTGCATCTAAGCGTCTCGCCGGAATAACAACCTGTGTTCTTTTTTCTGTGTTATTATAGCCTGTAAAATAAGGTAAGGTGGATAAACCTACTACTTTATCATCATCAATTTTTTTTACTGTACTACTACCTAGTAGCACATCTTTCATTGCAACTTTAACACGCTCCATCCTGTTTTGAGTGAAACCATCCTTGTTCTGAACCATACTTCCAGAAATATCTAATACGAACATCAAAGTCACAGTTCCCGACTTTGCATCCTGATAAATTTCAATATCACTTGCCTGAGTCACACTAGTGGTAATTAATGCCGTTGACACTGCAGCAACACTTGCAGCTAGAACTTTATAACGACATGAACCTAGAAAATAATTTATTTGTTGTTTCATTTCATCACTCCAAATCTATACAAAGTCTTGCACAATGACATATTCAGTCACGTGAGAAGTAAACGGAACATTCAGATCGCTTAAACAATCTGTGACACTCTTAGCATTATCAACATCTTCATCTGGAACTGTTGTACCCTCAGGAATCGTGACTTCACTCATATGGTTTGCAAAACAGCTATTAATATCTGTAGATGACGCATTTGAGAGCGTCGGCATGACTGAAACCGCAAAAACTTTTGCAGCTTTACTTCGATCAAATTTTACAAGCTCTTCATCGGTACCGAATTGAGCGCCAAAAAATGGATCATTTTGTGCAATACTGGAGAACTTAACTGCAACCTGCGTCATGACAACTTTACGACCACTTGTAAAAAAATTTCTAGTTTCATTTTTACTTGCATCACAATATCCATCTAGACCAAATTCATTGTTTGTTGGAGCAGATTTCCCAGCCTCCCAATAAATAATGCTTGCACGGTTAATATCAAAAAAGTTCGGTTCTGCCCCTCGATAACAAAAAACTAGTTCTTTATTGCGGTCATCAGCACCACTTATGTAACCAAACAAACCTGAACTACTAAGTGCTTGAATAATATTATCTTCTTTTTCTATATTAAAATATGCAGAGTCAGAGTTTTGAATTAATAGCTGCTGTGCCTGGCTATTCGTTGCAATATTAAGAGACATTAACCCCTGTTTCACTGCCAAAGTCCCAAGCACTAAAATCGCTAAAAGTATGAGCAAGACTACAATGAGCGTAGCACCACGCTGCTGTTTAATCATAATCCTCTCTCCCCAAATGTATTACGTAATGCCACAGTCTGCGTAACAACTTGCCTTGCATATTTAGGCAAATTCGAAGCAGGCATTTTAATTGTTACAGCCTGATCTAGAACTTGAAATACTTGATCATCTTTAAAGGTACTATCATTTCCAACTGACTGATTTGAACGCCCTAATATTCCGAGCTGTACTGCTAATATACGAGGACGTGGGGCAGCTAAATCTAGATACGTCTTTGCATCTACATAGCGATGATTTGCACCATTTTGAATACTATAAAGAACTCTAAAATAATCTGCTCTTTTTAAAATAATTTGACCTGCATCACCAAAGTCTTGGATTGAATCCGGATCACCAATTCCTATGGCATCATCTTTCACTGCATAATGACCAGAATCGCATGCAAGAGCTAAAGGTTTATTGGGCTCATTATCAGACTTATTATCATCCTCACGTAAAAAGTATCTTTGAACTACATATTGACGCCCTTCAGCCTCTGTAAATTTTAGAGGGTTACCTTCACAATCAAAACCACCATACCAATCACCATCATTATCCTTAATGTATTGAGGTAAATATTGTATGGTTAATTGATCACTCAAAATGTTATTTACATTTGAATCACCAGTCCATTGAGGTTTAGCCCCTACAGTATGACCATGACTTCTTGAAAGCAGGTTAATATCGGCAGTATCTCCCTCGATTGTGAGCGGTAAGTTTGATCGATTTACACTACTTACTTCAATTGCATTCTCACTTGAACGAAATACGATGCCTGCAAAGGCACTATAATCATTGATACTTGCCTGAACTGCGTTTAGGTTTCCTAAACGAATATCTTTGACAATTGCATTTAAGCCAAAGTTAGCATCATCTTGCAAACCACTCTGCCCTTGTTGCAATGTTTGGCTACGTGATGCTGTAAAAAACAATAACATAGCAGCAGCACTAATAATTAAACCTAACATCAGTGCAATCATTAACTCAATTAGTGTAAAGCCCACTTGATTCCGCATGTCAGTAGACCTCCATAATTAAGCACGTGGAATTAGGATCATATGCTGTACTCGCAGTACAGTTACCCTCATCAATATCACCATGGGTAGGCGCTGTGTCCCCCCAAGCCACATAAATACAACGTCTCCCATCTACGTTGCCCTGACACGATAGATAATTTATCGTCATACCCATAGTACGTGCTTTACGTGCAATTTGTGCTACGTCAAAATCTGCAAAGTCAGTGCTCGTACAATTCAAGCCTGTAAAGCAATTTTTTGAATCTAATTGTTTGCTAGGTGTATTCAAATGATAAGCATAAACATTTTCAGCACCTCGATTTACGCGCATTCTTTCAGCCAAATCACGCCCCAAATTAATAGCTTGAACTCTTGATCCACTTTCTGCTATTGCCTCAACAGCTCTATATTGCAAGATAATAAAACCCATTACTCCTATAGTTAAGAGCAGCAATGCAATCAAAACCTCCATCAATCCAACACCATTCTGATTTTTTATTGTTCTCATTAGCATACCCCCTTATCAACTTGTTGGACTGTCCCCATTCTTGAAACTGCAATAACTTGCTTTACTCCATTCCCACATAATACAAATGTAGTATCTGCTGATGCACCAACAACGCCACCACTCAAACCAAAGACAATTTCCTTGACAGAACTCGTTAAAACCGTTTCACCATAAGGCATCCAATACATTATTGTTTGAGAATTAGCCGACAAGATAGTTTCAGATTCATGTAATTCCACTTTTACGTTACGTCTTTCCAATATAGCCTTGGAACGTGCTTGACTTAATACACCAATTAGCTCATTTGTACTTTTTTTTAGCTGTTGTTTCTGAACCAAATCCCCAAACGAAGGAGCCGCCATCATCGCGATAATCGCCAACACCGCAATCGTCACCATCAATTCTATTAAGGTGAACCCGTTTTCTTTTTCTCGCATACTCCCCCCAAGACACAGACATTGCCCTATTAAAAATAATAACCAACAACTTTACAAAACCCTCACACTTCAGGATAAAAGGCATAAAAAAGCAGATAACCGTCATTCAACGGTTATCTGCCTATTTTTAATCAGTTTTTTAAAGTGTTATATGCTTCGCAGTTTAAGCCTGTGTTACAGGAATACGTAACTCTTTGGGCAAACTAAAGGTAATATTTTCTTCACGTCCAGCTAGCTCTTCAGGTGCTGTTGCGCCCCAATCCTGCAAACGTTGAATCACCTGTTTAATTAAAATTTCAGGTGCAGATGCACCCGCAGTCACACCAATTTTGGTATTTGCTTTAAACCATGCTTGGTTTAATTCATCTGCATTATCCACCAAGTAGGCTTGTTTCCCCATACGCTCTGCAAGTTCACGTAAACGGTTGGAGTTAGATGAATTTGGCGAACCCACGACCAACACCACATCACACTGATTAGCCAAGTCACGTACAGCGTCCTGGCGGTTTTGGGTGGCATAACAAATATCGTCTTTGCGTGGCCCTTGAATATTCGGATATTTTTGGCGCAAGGCATCAATGACTTTAGCAGTATCATCAATTGACAAAGTAGTTTGTGTCACAAAAGCCACTTTATCTGGATGCTGAACCGCAAGTGCAGCCACATCATCCTCATCTTCTACCAAATAAATTTCGCCACCATTTTTCTTGTCGTACTGCCCCATCGTGCCTTCAACTTCTGGGTGGCCTTCATGCCCAATCAAAATGGCTTCGGTGCCTTCACGCGCATATTTAGTGACTTCGATATGCACTTTGGTGACCAATGGACAAGTCGCATCAAACACTTTTAAACCACGACGTTCTGCTTCTTGTTGTACTGCTTTAGATACACCGTGTGCACTAAAAATCACAATGTTGTCATCTGGCACTTCGTCCAGCTCATCTACAAAAATTGCACCACGCTGACGCAAGTCGTCCACCACAAATTTATTGTGTACCACTTCGTGACGTACATATATAGGTGGGTTAAAACACTCAAGGGCACGATTTACAATCGCAATTGCTCGGTCTACACCTGCACAAAAACCACGTGGATTCGCCAATACAATTTCCATAGAACCCTCTATGTTGAAGTTAAATAGGTGGGATGTTTAAAAATTTATGCCAACAAAAGCCATCTTGGCTATTTTGTTTAAGGGGCGTCTACTCTAAAATAGAGAAGATATTTTATCATATCAGGAAAAATATCATGTCGGGTCTATTGTTTGTCGTTTCTGCCGCTTCAGGAACAGGCAAAACATCCCTCGTTAAAGCCCTGCTTGAGCGTGTAAATAATTTACACGTTTCAGTTTCTCACACAACACGTGGTCAACGTCCCGGCGAACTCGATGGTGTGCATTATCACTTCACGCAAAAACAAGATTTTATCGACTTGGTAGAGCAAGGCGGTTTTATTGAATATGCAGAAGTGTTTGGCAATTATTACGGCACTGCGCAAGCAACCGTTAAAGAGCAGTTAGCCAAAGGTCACGATGTGTTACTTGAAATTGACTGGCAAGGCGCTCAGCAAGTACGCAATCTTTTTCCTGAATCGAAGCAAATTTTTATTCTTCCACCAAGTCAGTTTGATTTACGCGAGCGTTTGTCTAACCGTGGCACCGATGCAGTCGATGTGATTGAACATCGTCTAGGCTGCGCAGTTGAAGACATGCAACAATATGTCAATTTTGACTATGTGATTATTAATGATGACTTTAATAAGGCTCTGCACGATTTAGAATCGGTGATTACGGCTAATCGTTTGGTGATGGCGCAGCAGGCACATCGTCATCAAGCCTTGATTCAAAAGTTAATTAGCCCGCCAAGCGCGTGATTAAAACTTGAGTCTATAAGCAAAGCACCTTATACTGCACAGTCTGTTTAAATTTATTATTCGAACGAGAATTCTTATGGCACGCGTTACCGTTGAAGATTGTTTAGACCATGTAGACAACCGCTTTGAGCTTGTACTAGTGGCAAGCAAGCGCGCGCGTCAATTGGCACGTCAAGGCATAGAACCTACCGTTGAGTGGGACAACGACAAACCTACCGTTGTTGCTTTACGTGAAATTGCAGAAGGTCACGTTTCTAAAGACATTTTGAAACAACGTGATCAAGATTATCAAACTTCGAGTCTTGACCTCGCACTTTCAGCAAATAACTTGAATTTAGATGGTTTTTCTTTCCAATAAGAACGACTTTCTGAAAAAGCCTAGTTTTTTACTAGGCTTTTTTGTTGTCTGAACTTTAATCTTGCGCTAAAAACCGTTATAACATAAGGATTAAGACCTAATTTTAAATGGTCTAATGACCTTATGTTTTGGTACGAAAAAAATTGACAAGTCATGCAATATGCTTTTCATTATAAGGTCTAACTGTAGATTCGTTATCACTTGTATTTTAAAGGGTGTTATATGCCAGGCACGATGGTCAGCCAAGCCAAACAACAGCTTCAAGCCATGATCGAACCTTACCTTAGCGTAAGTGAAGTCGAACAGGTGCTTACGGCTTGCGATTATGCCGAGCATGCGCATGATGGCGTTACCCGTAAAAGTGGTGAACCGTATGTGTTACACCCGATTGCGGTCAGTTGTATTTTGGCGCACATGCGTTTGGATGCCGACACGCTCATTGCTGCCCTATTGCATGACGTCATTGAAGATACTGACTACAGCAAAGATGACATCACAGAAAAATTTGGACGCACCGTTGCCGAACTAGTCGATGGTGTGACCAAACTTAGCCATTCCAGCGACAAGGAATACAACAAAGCCGCATCGTTCCGTAAAATTCTGCAAGCGACCTTACAGGATCCACGTGTCATTATTGTGAAACTGGCAGACCGCTATCACAACATGACCACTTTAGATGCGCTGCGACCAGACAAACGCGCACGTATCGCCCAAGAAACTTTTGATGTGTTTGTACCTATGGCACGTATCGTGGGTATGAATGAAATGGCGGATAACCTTGAACATCTGTGTTATCAAAATCTTGATTTAGATATGTATAACGATGTGCAAGCTGCCCTTTTGCACACCAAACCAAAACGCTGCGAATACCAATCTAAATGGGAACAAAATCTTGCCGACCTGCTGCAAGACAATCAAATTGCAGGCCGTATTAAAAAGAAAAATAACAATATAGAATTACTGCGCCACTTTGTTAAAAACGATATTGATCTACAAGAACTGACCCACAGCCACGCCTTCGAAATTATTTTGCAAAGCATTGCCGACTGTGACCGTTTGGCTGATATTTTACGTGACAGCTTTCAGGTCTTACATTATGAAGATCATATCCGTCGCCCACTGCCAGGTGGCAACCAATCGCTGATGATGCGTCTAAAAGGTGAGCAAACTACCTTATCACTCACCATTCAAACCGAATTGATGCGTAAAGCCGCACGTTTTGGCGTGGTCTTGGGTGAAAACGCACCACAAGCTTGTCGTTCTGCCATTCAAGCCTCTATGAAAAGCTTGAATGTGTTGATTGATGGTGAATGTGCCAAAACTACATTTAGCGATTTACTGGATTATCTGCACCAAGAGAAAATTCATGTTTATACCCCGCACGGACATTTACATGAATTGCCGCAAGGTGCCACCGCTGTTGATTTTGCCTATGCAGCCAGTTTGTTCTTAGGTAACCACGCAGTCGGTACAAAAATTAATGGTGAAAGCAAACCACTTTCGACGCCACTCATCAGCGGGCAAGTGGTCGAAATCATCACCGATGTGTTAGCCACACCAAACCCAGACTGGCTAAGTTTTATTAATACCCAAAAGGCCCGTCGTGCCTTACAAAACATTCTGCGTGATCAGGATATTGAAGAACAGCGTTTGGTAGGTCAGCAAGCCCTGAACCGTGCGCTGAAATTGTTTAATCACTCGATTCAAGACTTGACCGAAGCAGATTGGTTAAATGTGTTGCAATGGCGTCATATCGACTCCAAAGACCGTTTATTTGAGCAAATTGCAGTCGGTGATTTATTGCCGCAGTTGGTGGCAAACCACATTTACGCACTTGATCAGGATAGCAACGAACATTCTGACCGTCTGATTCAAGGTACAGAAGGTATTGACGTCAAATATGCACACTGTTGCAACCCGGTGCTGGGCGATCCAATTCAGGGCAACTTGTCACGTCGTGGTTTGATTGTGCATCGTGCGCGCTGCAACAACTTACTGCATGAGCAGCATCAACATCCTGAAAATATCATGCCGCTACAATGGACTTCAGAAGATGTCGATGACGTGAGTTTTACCGCTTACCTCAGCATTGATATGGATATGAATGACGAACAAATTTCCGATTTGATCTATCAGTGTCGTAAGGCCAAAACGGGTGTGGAAATGGTACGCAGCCACGATGGCAAGACTCATGTGAATATTGTGGTCAATAACCGTAAGCAAATTGCCAAAATTATTCGTGATTTGCGTATGCACTACGGTTTCCCACGGATTAGCCGTTTAGCGCGTCCCATCAGCATTGTAGAAGAAGCCAAAGCTTGTTAATTCAATGTGTTGCATGGTTTTACTGTGCCGCACATTCACCGCTTTTGCATTATTGACTCATAAGGCTACTGAAATGCAGTCGGATGGTCTATGATGTTCGTACATTATTTTAGGAGAAATCAATGTCTCGCCAAGTCATCCATACTGAAAATGCACCTGCAGCAATTGGTACTTACTCTCAAGCCATTTTAGTGGGGAATACGGTTTATTTATCAGGTCAAATTGGTTTAGACCCGTACAGCATGGAATTGGTAGAAGGCATTGAAGCGCAAATTCGCCGCGTGTTTGATAACTTAAAAGCAGTCTGTGAAGCTGCGGGTGGTTCTTTGGCCGATATCGCCAAGCTAAATATTTTTCTGACTGATTTATCTCACTTCCAATTGGTCAATCAGATTATGGGGGAATACTTTGCACAACCTTACCCTGCGCGTGCAGCCTTAGGTGTGGCCAGCTTACCTAAAGGTGCTTTAGTTGAAATGGATGGCGTGGTGATTATCAATTCATAAGTCATTATCATTCAAATACTTAAAAACCAATAAACGATGCCACCTATTGAGTGGCATTTTTTAATTCAAAAACCCAATTACAATAAATGACTTTTTAAATGATTTTTATTGACAAACGATAATAATTATCAATAATAACACTTATCTTATTTCATTATTGTGGTTGCATTCATGTACGTTTGCTTATGCCGTGGTATTACAGATCAAGACATTAAAGAAGCCGTTGCCAATGGTGCAGACAGCTATCGTGAAATTCGCGATATGTTTGACTTGGGCACCTGTTGTGGTCGCTGTGCACCTGAAACTCGCGCCATCATTAGCGATGAAATTGCACAGATTGCGTCTCGTCTTGCTGTTGCTGCCTAAAGCTGACGTTTTATTGTTCTCCCGCATTTCAGTATTATAATTTTTACTCGGTTTTCCCTCTCCCGCTTTCGACTACAGCGGGTTTTTCTTATCTTACATTTCTTCACACCGCCTAGCTAATTGTTTTTGATTGCGATTTTCATTTGCGGTTCCCTAAATCACTCGCCATTTTGCCCAGTCTTGTTTAAGATAGAAATATAGATTGCCTTAAGCGGTTTAAGGCAGAAATTGTTGATGGAGTGCTGCAATGAAAGGCAATCGTGATGTGATTAATCAACTCAACCAAGTTTTGTATCATCACCTGACTGCAATTAACCAATATTTTTTACATTCACGTATGTTTAATGATTGGGGCATTGAGCAACTGGGTTCGGCTGAATATAAAGAGTCGATTCGTCAAATGAAACATGCTGACAAAATTATTGAACGTATTTTATTTTTAGAAGGGCTACCAAACTTACAACACTTGGGCAAATTGTATATCGGTCAGCATACAGTTGAAGTTTTGAATTGCGATGTTCGTAAAGTCCAAGAAAATATTGAAGCGATTCAAAAAGCGGTGGTTTTAGCAGAGCAACAATTGGACTATGTAACCCGTGATTTGGTTCAGGAAATTTTAGAGAAAGAAGAAGAATATTTAGATTGGGCAACGACACAGCTTGATTTGGTTGAAACGGTAGGCATTGAAAACTATATTCAAAGCCAACTCTAAGATTCATCTGGTTTAGATAACTCAAAAGACTGGTTTTCCAGTCTTTTGTTTTTTGGGGCACTTTACCTAAAATTCAGTATCTTGCCTATCTCTAATGAAGAAGCTCTCAATATCAATATATTTTACTTATGCGCATTTTAAATTCTTGGATTTATAAAAAAGTATTTATAACGCAAAAAAATGTTTCATGGGTTGCATCTGTTGATGCAATATCCGAATAATAAAAATTCCATAATCCTGTTTTTTATAAAAAATAGCATGTTGATGATGATCGTGACGGCGTATTCCCTCGCCAATATCTACACATGCATAACCAATCAGCGGTGAACTCACTAACAAATGAAAGGTATTTTCCAAATGTTGCGTGTATTGGTCAGCTTGAGCTACACCAAAATTAAGTAAGGTGTATTCATAAATAGCAGTGAAGTCGTCGACAGCTAAATTTGATAGCTTATACACGATGCTTCTGCTTCACTTGAGCCGCAATATCTTTTAGGCTAAGTGTACTTTCTCCACTGTTCTCACCTGCTTCAATCGCTTGCTTTAAAGCTGCAGTTTGATTTTCTTGCTGCTCCAATAATCTTAGTGCAGATCGCATCACTTCACTGGTTGAACCATAACGTCCAGATTCAATCAGTTTGCTCACAAAGTTATCGAGTTGTGGGCCAATTGTTACACTTGTAGTTCTCGCCATCAGCATGCCTTATTGTGTGAATAGATCATACAATTCTAACACAACCCCCTTTATCTGAACAAAAGTTCAGCATCTCTTTAAATTTTCGCACATGAAATCAATTTTATAATGAATACCCCCTCTCTTTTTAAAGAGAAGTTGGGAGAGATTTTCAACATTGAAAATTTTCACCATATTTGGCTCACTATTTTCAAATCCCCCTCCTTGCGCTACACAAATCAGCGCGGCTTTGCCTCATCCAATAAAGTTGCATAATCTACATTGACCTGCCACAAAGCGCTTAACAACCATAATTGCTTTTTGGCTTCTGCTTCATAACCGTTAAATGCTAATACGCGTGCATATTTCAATAAATCGTAGCGGGTTGGATAATTCAACACAATTTCATGGATATCCTGCAATTGTTCAGGCGTTTGTAGGCTATACGGATTTAATCGAATCCACGCAATGCGGCGGTTAAATTCTTCAAGTACCAAAATACGCTCTTGATGGGTGATTTTTTCAGGTGTCTGTTCATAGCGTACCGACTGATTCAGTTTGGGCACCATCACCTCATAATCCCGATAAATCAGCATCAACAACAATGCGCCAAGTACAAAAGTACTGCGTAAATAAATTGGCGATAAAATTAAGCCTTTTAACACACGTTGTGACTGAACCATGCCGATAATAAAACCTACAGGCAGCAGAAAATAGGCATAATTTTGCGGAAATTCCAGCATAGCATGTACGCTAAATGCACCGAGCATTAAAATCCCCACAACCGATTCCACCGACTGGGTATATTTATGCAACTGGTAACCCCAATAACCCAAATACGCCAAAAATGGCACGCCTAGTATCACACCATTCCAAAGTAAAAAGTCCAAAATGAAATTGTGTGCGCTGCGAATCCACACAGGACCTTGTACAAATTCACTAACCGTGACATACGCCACACTGGTTTGATGCCAACCATAGCCCCACCACGGTTGATATTCAATTGCAGCGAGCATTTGCTGCCAAATCGCCAAACGTGACATATCACCTGTGGCACGCTGTACCACATCACGAGATTGCACCGAAAGGTCTGCACTTTGTGAGAGCAATTGACTAAAAGCAGGTGCGATAAAAATCAGCCCGATAAATGCGGCAAACCACAGCAAGCTATAGCGCCATTTAATCCGCATCACGCCACGGTATTGTTGATAGCTCAAATAGGTCAAGAGACACAGCGACGCCAACCATGAAGTCCGTGATTGACTCAACACCACACCGACCAAAATCATGGCAGCAACAATCACAATCCATACGGTTTTAAGTTTTTGTTTTTCGTATAAATATAGGCATGCCATAAGCGACATCACCAAAAAGGTCGCCATATTATTCGGTTGGGCGAAATTGGCATAAGGACGTTGCCCGATTTTAATATCCACCATCATTGGCAGGTATTGATCGAGTGTCAGCCACTGGCAAATTGCCATGAATGCGGTCATACTTCCCACGCCAAGCAGCACATAACTAAGGCCTGCGAAGATGCGTTCACGTTCGCTGTTGTTTTGCGTGAGGTTGTAACCAAAAATGATTGCTAACCAAAAACTAAAGATATACACGCTGCTGAGCAGAGCTTTGTCAAAGAAGTACACTAAGCCAAAGCCCCACTGAAAGAAGGGAACACTGCACAGTGCTAGTAATGGCAGGCTAATTTTAGGTATCTGTAATTTTTCTTTAAACAGGCAGGCTGCAAGGGCAAACAGGGCAAAAAATGCGTAGAGTTCGCCTGTATAGGTAACCCATGGGCGGTAGTGAATGGGCAATAACCATGCAAGGGAGATGAGGATGGCAGCCAAAAATAGCAATGCAGATTTCATAAGAAAAACAGACCAAAAAACTGGCTCTATGTTATATTTTTTTAGGCAAGATGATAGTGCTTTGTGTAGCAAGTTTGATTGTAATTCTACCTGTTTTGAAGTGAGATAATTGCATGGGGAATACTTAGATTCCCCATTTTTGACTTAAGACATTATTTCCACGGTCTTAAGTCTACAATTTTGATGATGCTTGCAGATTCTTTATTGACTAGAACCACCATATCGACCGCATTGGCTTTTAAAGGTAGCCAAGCATCTGCTTTTGGATATTTTGCTAAAGTTTTTTCAACGTCTGTTTTGGGGTTGTACTGTTGCAGTTCTACAAGCGGTAATACACGTTGTTGGATTTGGGTTTTTGCTTGAGTGAGTTCTACATAGCGTTCTGGACGCTGTGCAATTGAAATACCGCTAAATACTTCTGCAAACATTTCATCATTGCGTTGTTGTGTATCTTTGGTAAATTCAGTGGCAACATATTGCGGCTTAAACCATGAAGGCTTTTGGAATTGAGGTTGTGCGTGCTGAATATTCGTATCAACTAATTCATTTTTTCTAACCAATTCAAAACGATCTACATTATAAACCAACCATGCAGGACGACCTTGTTCAATACTAAACACTCCATAACACAAAGCCGTGATTTGAATTAGAATAATGACACTGAGGTCAAATTTAAGTGTTTTTTTACCTTCTTTATAGACCAATAAGCCTAAAAGAGGTCCTAAAATTACGTCAATGACCAATAGCATTAAAAAGATATGCGTTACGCCAACAGCTGTGGCAAGTGGCGACGGATACCAAATAAAAAAGACGAGTACAATTACTAATGAAGCAATGAGAAAAGAAATAAATAAATGATTGAGAAAAAATTTAAAGCGTTTGGTCATTTTAAATAAAGTCTAATTTAAGTAAAAAGGAGTATCAATACTCCTTTCTACTTAAAAAATATTAACGGCAATTAGCAGGTCTGTACTTAGATTCTAAAGTTGTGCCCGTTCCGCCACACTTCCAATTTATTTGTTGTCCAGCATTAGTAGCAGCACTTAAATCTAAAGCCGTTGTACCATTAGCAGCAACAGGATTAATTGTTAAACGATTTGTCGCTGTAGGAACTACTGCTGGCTTATAGGTAATAGTAATAATACCATTAGCAGCACTTGTAACCGATGCCACGTTAAGGTTTCCTGTTAAAGCAGTAGTATCCAACGGATTAGTGCCAATGGTTGCACATGTAACAGCGTTTGTACACGCCATAGACGATGGCCCCTTGCTTTGGAAACTTTCATTTATCGCAGTTTTTAAAGCAGATGCTAATGATAATCCCTCTGATACTTTTGCTCGAATCGTATAGTTTTGATACGCAGGAATCGCAATAGCAGCAAGAATACCAATAATGGCAACAACGATCATTAATATTAAACATTCCATAAGTTACTTTGTATGGACACGCTCCAAATTATTGAATTCTATTAATTTACTCAATTTTATATTTTGTCCATATAGACATGCTTTTATAACGACAAATTTTTCAAGTTTGTCCACATCAAACAAGGAGCTATGTCAGTTTGAATTAAATCAATTAACTATTCTGATATCTGAAAAACATCAAAAGATGATAAGGCGATTCTCAAATCGCAATTCTTCTGCTACATTCCCTTAAATTCTATTTATAAAAAATGACTTAGCATCCTATGAAGTCAGAATATCAATCGCATATCGATATTTTACGTGCACTTGCAGTATTACTAGTAATACTGAATCATTTAGATTTTTCTTTTTTTTCAGGTGGATTTATAGGTGTAGATGTATTTTTTGTTATTTCAGGATATCTCATTACAAAAAATATTCTGTCGGAAAAAAATAGATCAGGATCATTTTCTTTTAAACACTTCTATCAAAGAAGAGTGCTACGTCTAGCGCCAGCTTTTTTTACTGTATTATCAATTTGCTCTATTGCTTTTTACCTCATTCTTACTCCTGAAGAATGGGTTCAGTATTTAAAAACAGCAGCAGCAACTGTCACTCTCACATCCAATATTTATTACACAACTTTATTAAACGATTATTTTAGTATTTCAGGAAAATCAACACCTCTCTTACATATTTGGGGCTTTGTTGCACAAACCTATCTGTAAAGGCTTTTTCAGCGATATAATTTTCAAATGAAGAAGCCTACACACAAAATCTACCGCACAACCAATTGGCCCGCATATAACCGAGCACTCATGAGTCGC
>NZ_VPBV01000020.1:0-56008 GCF_013418545.1 Acinetobacter sp. YH12136 | reverse complement strand
AAATGGACAATGCCTATTCAGGAATGGGGACAAACGATTACTCAATTATCCATTTACTTTGAAGGTCGATTAGATGATATAATTAAAATCTAGTCAAATTTACTGACACAGAATTTTGAACGCCCTCACATTTTCTCGCATTCACAAAAAAGCACCACATCAAAATGAAGTGGTGCTTTTTTAAATCTGAACTGATACTTCTGAAATTTAGCTGAGTATTTACTTAATACTTACTGATCAACTCATCCAATACTGCTTGATAATGAATCGCAATATCTTCAGCTAAAATTTTATAGACATTGTCGAATTGCACCATTGGCCAACCTTCTTTCCAGAAAGGGAAAATATTGTGCAAATCATGCGTTACCACAGCATCTTCACGCACAATCGCTTGTGCAACCTGAGCCAATACTTGTGCAGTTTCTGTGCCATCAATGGCTAAATAATCAATCCCACGTGCTTTTAAAATACGCACACGGTCTTTTTTATAACGAATTTTTTTCATTTGCGCTTCATTTAACTGCAAAGCCAAACTCACCGCTTCTACAAATTTGCTTTCAAATGATTGATTCAGTGCCACCAACGCTGCTTTATGCGCTTCCTGACGACCTGCTTTCCCACCATTACGGATAATTTCTTTTGCCTCTGTGTCTAGCTCATCACTTTTCATAGACTGCAAAATGTCGAGTATTTCGATATCACTTAATGATTCAGGAGATTGGTCAATCATGTACTGCCCTTGGACAAAAATAGCAAAACGCTATTTTCGCACAATTTAGCTAAAAGCTCGACACATTCCGAAGCAATTGTTCACACAAGGCAGTGCTGCACCTATTACAGTGCAGCAGTTTAAAATTGATCTTTCAGCTTTGATCATCCTTGTTTATTTTAAATTTCTTATTGTTCCCTTAGTTTTTCTCCTGAATTTTACCGTCTATTTAAAACCCGTTATTTCAAATGAATAATCCAATAAATAACAGGTTTAACTTTTCAACTCACTTGTACTTTTTAGTAAAAAATAATTAACAGGTTGCTCTTTACACTTAATACAAGTTTTCGCGTTTATCATGATCGAGGCGGTCAATATAGCGCTCTAAATGTAGCATCGCATGATACATTTTATTTAAGTTCCCAACATTGATTTGCTGACGAACAATATTTTTGTGTAACCGTTTTAATGCACGTAGACTGTGCTTTGTCGTATATGCAGATAAAATTTTCATAAGCCTGCTCTCTCTATCAAATTATTTTACATGAACCGTTTTGTAATCTTGAGAATGAATTCAATGAATATAAAGATAAGGTTTATTATTGACAGGGTGTGTCCTACACCTCCTTAATATTTGACTATTTGGAAAAATTTCATTGTGTTGAATTGTAGTTTAAAGGAATATTTATGTAATTATGATTAAAATAATTGCTAAAACTGATTCAAAAAATCTTTGTTAAAATCCTCTATAAAGTACACATAAAAAAACTGACACTCGGTCAGTTTTTTTATGTACGTTGATTTTAAATTTGAGTCTTTAAATCACTTCGACCACTACTTTGCCCACATGCTCGCCTGTATCCATTTCGGCATGCGCTTGCTGAATTTGATCAAACTGAAAGGTTTTATAAATCATAGGCAGACATTCACCTTTGGCTAACAATGGCCAAACTATCTCTTGCAAACCTTTGGTAATTTCAGCTTTTTCTGCAGTATTGCGGGCGCGCATGGTCGAACCCGTAATGGTAAGACGCTTCATCATAATTTGACCAAGTTTTACTTCTTTGGCTTTTGCACCACCTAAGAATGCGATATACACCAAGCGACCATCACGACGTAATAAGTTTAAATTACGTTCCAAATACGGCGCACCAACAATATCTAAAATGACATCGACCCCAGCATTGTCTGTCACTTCGTTAATCACTTGTTCAAAATCTTGTGTCTTGTAATTAATTGCTGTGGTGAGGTGTGAAATTGCTTGTACTTTTTCATCTGAACCTACGGTTGCAAAGGTTTTTAAACCTAAGGCATTGCACAGCATTAAAGCAGTTGTACCAATACCACTGGTTCCACCATGAATCAGCGCCGTTTCACCTGCTTTGGCTTTACCCATTTGGAATACATTGGCCCACACAGTAAAAAATGTTTCAGGTATCGCAGCGGCTTGTACAAAACTGACACCTGTTGGAATTGTCAAAGTCTGGCTTTCTGGTACAACACAATATTCTGCATAACCACCACCATTGGTTAAGCCACACACTGCATCACCAACTTTAAATTGGCTAACATCTGCACCCACAGCAACTACTTCACCTGCTACTTCTAAACCTGGCACTGGCGTCACGCCTTTAGGCATAGGATACAGACCCTGACGCTGTAAAATATCAGGACGATTCAAACCAAAAGCATGTACTTTGACCAAAACCTCATTGGCTTGTGGCTCAGGTATTGCAACCGTTTCATAGGCTAATTTTTCTGGGCCACCTGGTTCTGTGATAATAATCTGCTGCATTGTGTTTTGTGTCATGGCAAATCCCTGATTGTTTGATGCTGATATGAATTCTGACTATTTGAACATAAAACAGCAAAGCATTAAAACCCAGATTAACTTAGGTATAATTCTCATGCCGTGGTGTTTCATGCGTGATTAAATTTTTATTTATGATTAAAGAGTATGTGATGTCAGAAATTGTGGAATACAACGAAAATAATTACCGTGAGTTTGAATATGAAACAGGCGTTGCGGTGATTCGTTGTTATGCGACGTGGTGTACGCCTTGTGTTCAAAATGCACCATTTTTTGAGCAGCTTGCCCAACTTTTTGATGCTTCGGTAAAGTTTGGCAAAGTGAATGTCGATCAATCTCCAATTTTAACTTTGCGTTATCAAGTCTTTGGTTTACCGACCACTCTGATTTTTAAAGATGGGCAAATTGTTGAACGACTGTCGGGCAATGTTTCTGTCGTACAACTTCAACAAAAAATTCAGAGCTATCTTTAAGCCATGTAGAGTAGCGTCAACATATTAAGTTTGAATTACTACCTGATCACGTCCTGCCTGTTTGGCTTGATATAAATGCGCATCTGCGGCTTTCATAAAATCATCCACGTGCGTATACGCTTGTGCGCGAGTCATCCACGCCACGCCCATACTTAAAGTCACATATTGTTTATGGTCTTCTCGTGCCACATGCTCAAAAGCTGCATCACGCACAGCCTGCAAGACTTTTTGCATGAGTGGTGCAATTGCAGGGTGTGGAATATCGTGCAGTAAAATGGCAAACTCTTCGCCACCATAACGTGCCACAAACGCATTTTTAGGCAAAGTGTTTTGTAAAACCTTAACTAAGTTTTGCAGAATTTGATCACCTTTTAAGTGCCCATAATGATCATTGTATTTTTTAAAATAATCGACATCGAGCATCGCAAAAACCAAAATATGTCGCTTATTTTGCAAGGTTTCAAAATACAAACGCTGAATTTCTTCATTTAATGCACGGCGGTTATACGCCTCCGTTAATGCATCAGTATTAATCTGTATTTCCAGTTTTTCATTCAAAAGTCTGAGTTGTTCAGTGCGTTCCTGCACTTTTAAATCTAACGAGTTGTTTAAATGAATCAGCTTTTGGTTCAAGCGTTCAATGCGCAAGTTATGGTAGGCATAATTTCGTGCCTGCTGAAACATGATAAGCAATGCATAAACACTGGTCGAAATAAAAGATAAATGAATGGAATTGACCAGATTCAGCATTAATAAAAAATCATGAATAAATGTGCCACATAGAATAATTACTGCCCAAAAATTAATTTTGGAATAATCCTCTCCTGAACGCAGGGTTTGATAAAATCCATAAGTAAAATTTGCCAAAATCAAAACAAAGAAAAATGAACTATAAAATGCCAACTGCTGAAAAATAGTGGGTTCTGCCCACAGCGTCACCCCAATATTAAAGCTCAATAACAGCATTGCCGCGCTATATACCCAACGATGCAAATAGCGCGAACTGAGCAAAAACATATAACTCAGGAAAAATAAAATCGCTAAAAAACTAAATAAATATTCGAGTCTTATTCCCCAAGACCAACTTAAATTCAGGAAAGTGGTATAGGCATAGGGTGCAGAAAATAAATTGTGTAATGCCAGAAAAACAATAAAAATGCCGAAAATAAAAATACGCTTGGTCTTTCCACCATTTGCAAGACTAAATGCCGAAAACATCAAGGTAAACAAACCAATACCAAGTACTGCCCCACAAATCATGGCAATACTCATCATCAAACGCTGATACTGTTGATTGATGGTGCGACTTAAACCAATTTTCATTGGATTTTTTAAACCACCTTGCAAGCTCTGAAAGCTAGACGCTTGAATGGTCAGGGTAAAATATTCACTTTCAGGAACAAAATATGCAATTCGTGGGGCATTTTCGGTTTGGTGACTACTCGCATCTGCACCGACTGTGCCAACACGCACCAGTGGATCGCCATTTAAAAATACCCGATAGGCGCCATATTGGTTGGGAATCCAAATCGCAATACGTCTGCCTAGAAATTCTTTTGGAATTTGAAAGTGCCCAATAAAAGTGCCGTAAGTACTGGCATTGCCCATTAAATCTTCAAATGAAGCAGGCAATTCAACGGTATTCGATGCCAGTACCGCACTGGGTTCTTGAATCAATTGTTGCGGATAAAACAACCATCGCCCAGTCAAAATACTCGATTGATCTTCAGTAAATTGAACAGAATTGAGCAGTTGTTGATGGAGATAGTAAGATTCAGGTGCAGACTCATACTGCGCCAACACACACGGTGGTGTGAGTACACTGCACAGTAAAATTAAGAAGAGTAATGCACACTTGTGCCACATCCGAGTGAAATTCAAAAATGCAAAAGTCCTATTGTGCTTGTTTTTTAATCTAATCGTTCTTGCACTAAATTTGAAGTAAAAAATTAAGTCATTTATGCTAGACCTTACTGGCATCGGATGAATGACTTAAATTCTAGCGGTTTGGCTAAGTTGAAAGGTGTTTATTGATCGCGTGTTTTCACATCATACAATTCAATTTCAAAAATCAAATTAGAATTAGCAGGAATGATATTGCCCATTTTGCGCTCACCATAAGCCAAATGCGCAGGTACGATCAGTTTGCGTTTACCACCCACTTTCATCCCCATGATGCCTTGATCCCAGCCTTTAATGACACGACCTGTACCAATCACGGTTTCAAAATAGTTACCACGGTCTAAGGATGAATCAAACTTGGTGCCATCTTCCAACCAGCCTGTGTAATGCGTAGTAATTAAAGCGCCTTTAACCGCTTCTTTCCCCTCACCCACCACCAAATCAATAATTTCTAATTCTGCACTCATGTTCATCTCCAAATATTTACACTTCGATGTTTAAGATAATTTCCAGCTCGTGCAAGTGTTATTGCAACTGTGTCCACTCAATCTGAGCCTGTGCCTGATCGCCAATCAATGTCCATTCGCCATCCATTACATTCAACTGCAATTGCATGGTACGTTCGCATAAAGCTTGAACGGCTTCGGTACTCGCTGGCGATAGTTGCCACACTTCAACATTATTTAAAGTTTTGATTTTACTGTTACGTTTGTACCATTCATCTACCGATGAACCATAAGCAATAATCGCAACTTGCTTACAACGCGAACTGGCTTTTTTGACTTTGTCTTCATCTGGGCAACCGACTTCAATCCACTTAATTAACTGCCCTGTTAAGTCTTTTTCCCACAAAGCAGGCTCATCGGTTTCAAATAAATCTTTGGTAAATTCCAAAGCTTCATCTGCATAACGTGCGAATGCCAAAATACGCACCATCAATCGCTCAATAGTTTCAGAAGGATGCAATGCCATGGTGAGCTGATAGTCACCGTATTGATGCACATCCATATTGGCAATGTTCAAATCTGCCTTATAAATTGTCGCTTTCAGCGCCATTGTCTATTCCTAAAACTATGTTTAAATTTGCCACTAAGCATAATGGATTTTCTGTGATTTTGCTGTATCGTTTGCCCGATAACGTATAGATTTCAGTCTAGAACCGCAGCAGCATCGACCCGATACGCCAATAGTTCAGCCTCAAATTTTTCCCAATCACGCTCGCTTTGATAAATAATTTCCAACCGATTGTCTATGCCTTCATCGGTAGATTGATAATTAAATTGCTGCGGATTGAAGTTGAAACTTTTCCAACCCTGATTGGTATAAAAAATTCCTTTAATACGCAGCCAATCTTGCTGTTCACAGAGTAAATCTAATAAGGGATAAAAGTCGAATTGCCAACGTTTAGGCAATTTCCAACCTGCGACTGCATATCCTTGTGCAGTTTCGACATAGTGATATGGCAATTGTTTGATTTCTGCAGACTCTTGCAGATTTGTAGAGCTGACCTTCTGTTGCAATTTTAGCAACGGCTGAATTTTACGCTGTGTACCGACATACGGTATATCCATTTCGGTCAAAGCCAGATGACCCTGTTCTGCTTTCAACCATTTTTGCGCGTAGGCTTGATATTCCTGTTGTAGTTGTATGAGGGCTTGCTCATCTGCCGCCTGCATTTGGTCTGCATGTGACACCACAATAATTTGTGCAGCTTTGAGCTGATCGGCATACAGGTTTTGCTGCGTCCACGCCTGATCATGCAAACGCGAACCATCTACTACCGTCACCAAGGCGCGCATCGATAAATGCGTATGCCAATGTGGTTCGGTCAGTTGTTCCAAGAGTTGCGCAGGATGCCCCAAACCTGTCGGCTCGATGAATAAACGGTCAGGCTTCGCTTCGGACAATAAACGCGACAAAGCAATTTGCATAGGCAATTGGCTGCTACAACATAAGCAACCGCCCAATAATTCTTTGACTTGATAACCCTGTTGCTGAGGTAAGAGTTGTTGATCGACCCCGATTTGTCCAAATTCATTCATCAGCACCGCCCAAACTTCATGTTCTGGTTTTTGGCTGAGTAACTGTTTCAATAAGGTGGTTTTTCCTGCACCGAGAAAACCAGAAATAATATGCGTCGGGACTGCTTTTTGTGGTGCAATTAATTTCAAAATAAGCTCACTTTATTGAATTTCAAACAACTCAAGCATGCTAAGCAAGTTTAGCGATTAGTTCAATCTGAATCTAAACACACTGAAATTTATTCATTTCAGCACATCTATCACCATCATGATTTGAAAAATTCGCTTACATTTATTACGTGATGATCTGCAACTTATTTGGGGAAATACACGAGTTTTAGCCGCTTGATGTTATGTTTTATTGCCAACCACGCAATTTTATTGCGGAAAACACAGCCATTTTGATTGGATTTGACTGCATATTTAAAACAAAAATTACCAAACTACGACCTATTCATCATCATTGTGCGGTTCAAGTAACCGTCATTGTTTTGCTTTGTTGCAAGCATTGATCCCATAGCTTTGGCTCTTTAGCATGAGTTCCTGTTCAGCCCGTTCAAATCAGGTGATGACTGACTTGAACACTTTAGCCGCAATAAGTTTTTTTACTTAATGCTTGTGCTGAGCACTCCCTACTACTCATGAAAAACTTTAAATAAGGATGCCAAACCATGAAATTGACACAAATTTTACTCGCTTCAACTTTTGCTTTTGCCACTGCAACTACTTTTGCTGCAAAGGCTGAATCGACAGCAACAGAACAGGAAAAAGTGGTTGTTTCAACGCAGGAAACTGTGGCTGAACCAGCTTCAGAACAAGCTGCTGCACAACCTGCATCTGAAGCAAGCACTGAAACCCCTGCTGCATCGACGCAACAGCCTTAAAACTTAGATACATTTAAAAATGTAAATCGAATACAAAAACTGAGTTTTCCGCCACTCTCTCGGTTTACTCAGTTTTTGTTTATCTACAAAGCCAATCAATATTGCCTTGGACAAAATTAAAAAATAGGCACAAAAAACCTGTCTACAATTGCAAACAGGTTTTCAGCTAAATTTGATGAAAATTTAGTTTTGTTCAGTTTTCTTATAAATGCTGCAAGATGGATGATGATTTTCTTGCAAACGTGCTACTTTACGCTGCTCTGCTGCTTCAAAACGGCAACGCTTCCAGTCATTGTCTAATTTCAACGCAGGGATTTGTTTTGGTTTACCATTTTCATCGACAGCAACCATAGTGAAGTAACAGCTGTTGGTATGGCGCACTGTACGCTTTTGAATATTTTGTGCTTCTACACGAATCCCAATTTCCATTGAAGTACGACCGACATGGTTCACACTAGCAAGGAAAGTCACCAATTCACCCACATGAATCGGCTCTTTAAAGTTCACTTTATCAACCGAAAGGGTCACCACATAACTACCCGAATAGCGGCTCGCACATGCATACGCCACTTGGTCTAATAGTTTTAAAATTGTTCCACCATGTACATTCCCTGAGAAATTTGCCATGTCGGGTGTCATTAACACGGTCATGGTTAATTCTGACTGGTCATCTAACACTGGGGCAATTTGATCTAATGGTGACATCGCGTTCTCTAGACTCTTTTAAAGACAGTAAGATATGAGCGTATTATTATATCGCGTTTATAAAAGTTTGAATGTTCATTTCGGCAACAACTGCATCATTATTATTTATATTGTTTATGATAACATTTATTTAAAATTATAAGACTAACACTAAGACTCCCAAGCTGTTATTTTTTAATCCATTTCTAATTTTTTAGAATATTTGTTCAAATTGAATATTACGTGAATCCCCCTGATTCAAGTGTTCAAAAAACAATCTAAAATCTTTTATTCAATGGATTATTCAAGCAAATTTCGGCGAATTTACACAAAAAAAGTTCAATTTCCCCGTAAATTTTCAAACTTCGCTGCGACATTTAAGCCAAGCGCAGCATTTCCTGCGACACATTGCTATAAGTCAAAGTTTGTTCAGTACTCAGTGCAGCTTCAATCACATAAGAACCATCTGGATTAATCATCGTCACTGTAAAAATAACTTGCTCCATAGTAGCAAGTTTCACCTGCTGTCCAATTTCAAAGCCGTGCATGAAGTATCCCCTCGATTTTTTATAAAGTTTTAAAGTCCTGAAGCACAAAAGTTAGGCTGTCTTGGAAGCATGTTCAATTGGTAAACTGCTTAAAAAACGAATTCAGTAAATGCTACATAGAATAAATGGAAACAGTGCGAAAGAACACGCTAAAAAATTGATTTTAAGTCTAAATACCTCATCTCAGTATTTAGATATCTTTAGGGTATCTTTATTTTTAAAATATAATATCAAATACTTACAAAGAATAAATCTAAGCAATCTAACATTAAAGTTATTTTTATCAAGCACCTAATTAGACTTAAGTTAAATCTGTTGATTTCATTGAATTGACCTAAATGAAGGATCTGGACAGCTATTTAAACTGTCCATAAAGCCCAAAAGTATTACTCACTTTATAGTCTACAATTCTATGCCCATGCGCATAATGATGCTGTTGATAGACCTGATCAATTTTATTTAATTGCGCTGCGGTTGCTTCTGCACCTGCCAGCATAGTCGCTTCGCGCCCTTTTACATCAAAAATATGGGCTTTTTCACGTAAATCGGGTTGAATGACCACATCTGCCAGTTTCAATTCTTCATTGGCCAAATGCTTTTGCATAATATTAATATTTTGGTTAAACAATCCCCACACATTACTGGTTTCAGTATGAATAGGCTGCGCCAAAATATTCACGGCAATCACAATATCTGCCCCTAAATCGCGTGCAACCTTGACAGGTACAGGGCTCACTAAACCACCATCGACATATTCATGTTCTGCAATTTTAGTAGGTACAAACATACTTGGGATAGACACTGACGCACGCACCGCTTGACCCGTATTGCCATAATTAAATACAACTTTTTTGCCTTCTTTTAATTCAGTCGCCACCACGTACATCGGGATTTTAAATTGCTCCAAACGGAGTTGATCGACTTGTACATTGACATAATTTTCAACTTTTTTACCATCAAAAAAGCCTTTTAAATCTAAAGTCACATCCCGCACATCATTGGCTTTCATATTCATGGCAATTTCACGTAATTGCTGTGCATTTTTACCACTGGCATAAATTGAACCGACAATGCTGCCTGCGCTGCTGCCCACAATAAAATCAGGATGAATACCGTACTGCTCAAGTACTTCAATTACTCCAATATGTGCATAACCACGAGCACCACCACTGCCCAAAACCAATGCAACAATTGGACGTTTTTTTTGTTGTTTTAACTGACGAAAATCAATTTGATTCAGGCGTGACTCTGCTTCAACCACGGGCTGCGACTCACGCAAAGTTTGAGTCGAAAATTGCTGCTGCGATGGCACCACCTGACATCCCACCATCAGTAATGCTGTAAGAGATACATACCCAATTTTCATAATGACCTTCTTGAATCCATAGGTTTCAGTCGATATTTCACCATCAATCGTGTCAAGGTTGATCAGCCTACTTGATACAGCAACCCTCTTAACGTCAACAGTTATGCTCTCTGTTTTTACCTTGCATGAGCGCCCATAGTCTATCTATTATTTTAACCGATCCTTGTAGTAATTCGTTAAACTGTCACGTCTAGCGACTACAGTGGCGCACAAGTCGAATCTGTCTAAAATTATATGCCAACACCTTCTTATTCCTTATTATTCTGGATTTTTCTGCAATTAGGCTGTCTGTCTTTTGGTGGGCCTGCAGCGCATTTGGTGTTTTTCCATCAGCGTTTTGTGCAACAACTCAAATGGCTAGATGAATCCCAGTATTCACAAATTGTCGCACTTGCACAACTCTTACCTGGCCCAACTAGTAGTCAGGTGGGGTTAG
Organism: Acinetobacter sp. YH12136; assembly: GCF_013418545.1. Taxonomy (NCBI): domain Bacteria; kingdom Pseudomonadati; phylum Pseudomonadota; class Gammaproteobacteria; order Moraxellales; family Moraxellaceae; genus Acinetobacter; species Acinetobacter sp. YH12136. Next base: position 45,175 of record NZ_VPBV01000020.1, on the reverse strand, counting down.
CGATTGGTTATTTGCAAAAAGGCTATTGGGGTGCAGTCCTAGCTTGGTTGGGTTTCACCCTACCTTCAGCGTTGTTTATGGCTTTGGTTGCAGTTTTGGGACATCAATATTTAGATGTCCTGTCTTCAAATAGCTTTCACAGTATTCAACTGATCGTATTGGCCGTGGTAGCTTGGGCATTTTGGCAAATGTTGCGCAGTTTTTGTAAAACGGTTTGGCAATATGCCTTAATGTTTGCTTCTGCCCTATTTATTTATCTGGTGCCATTGAGCTTCAATCAAGTTTTGGTGATTCTGATTGCCGCTTGTTTTGGCATTTGGATGGCGAAACACGCAGCACCGACTGCTGCACCAGCATCCACCAATACAACGGCGACAGATACGCATTTTACTGCGGCACATTTACTCAAACATCGTCGTTATGCTGTATTTTGGGCAGTACTTTTTGTTGCACCCTTTATTGTGCTGTCAGGTCTAAACTGGCTGCAACCTCAATTACTCTATGCAGCCAATTTAAGTTTCTATCAAGCCGCATCTTTGGTCTTTGGCGGTGGGCATGTCATTTTGCCTTTATTGCATCAAGATTTTGTTAGCACAGGCTTAGTCAGTACAGAACAGTTCGATTTGGGTTATGCCATGGCGCAATTGGTGCCTGGCCCACTGTTCAGCTTTGCAACATATTTGGGCAGTTTGATTCCAATGACAGAATCAACGCTGCTGAATGCGACTTTAGCCACGTTGGCGATTTTTCTGCCGTCTTTCTTTTTGGTATTTGCGACCTTGCCTTATTGGTCTTGGTTAATGCAGCAAGCCTATATCCGTCATGCGGTAACAGGTATTAATGCAGCTGTAGTCGGTTTGCTGCTGTATATGGTGCTCGAAATGGCACAGCGTCATATTTTGAGTATTGCTGATCTGCTGTTTATTGTTTTGGTGATTGGATTATTAAAATCCAAACTACCTATTTGGCTCAGTTTAATTGGTAGTTTTCTGGTCTATACAGCATTTTTGCATTTCATGGCTTAAATTAAAAATGCTACAGATCAAATAAAAATGCCAGTTCAATTGAACTGGCATTTTTTGTGGATGACTGAATCAATCCTTCATGCTTTGGAGCTTAGCCACCAAAGAATTTTAGAATAGATTGAATCACCGCAACGTTAATTAAATCGACAAAGAATGCACCACACAGCGGCACAATCAAGAACGCTTTATAAGATGGACCATACATATTGGTAATGGCCTGCATATTGGCGACTGCTGTTGGCGTTGCCCCCATCCCAAAACCACAGTGTCCTGCTGCCAGCACGGCTGCATCGTAGTTTTTCCCCATAATACGAAAGGTTACAAAGGCAGCATATAACGCCATTGTGAGTGCTTGCGCACCTAAAATCACCATCAACGGACCTGCCAAATCGGCCAATTGCCATAGTTTGAGTGACAACAACGCCATCGCCAAATATAACGATAAAGATGCATTCCCAAACACATCAATCGCACGGTCAAAAATATTAACTTTAAAAATACTTTCTAAGACATTACGCAGAACCACACCGCCCGCCAATGCCCAAACGAAAGTTGGTAATTCAAACATGCTGCCTTTGGCAGCGCCTGTCATAAATTCGGCAAATGCCAAACATCCAGCAAATAAACCCAAAGTAGTAATTGCATTATCTGCTGTAATTAAACGAACCTGATGCGGATATTCAAATGGAATAAACTCATTGGAATCTTGATCCGCAGGCGTATTATCGCGTTTTTCAATTTGTTCGTCGGTACGTGGTACAGCCAATTGATGACGGTTGATTAAAGTTTTAGCCAGTGGACCACCAATTAAACCACCAATAATTAAACCAAAGGTCGCACTTGCCATGCCCAGTGCCAAAGCACCTTGAATACCATATTGGGTTTCTAAAATTTCACCCCACGCACCTGCCGTACCATGACCGCCAGTTAAGGTAATTGAACCTGCAATTAAACCAATTAGCGGATCAATACCTAACAAAGTTGCAAGGCTAATACCGACAAAGTTTTGCACCACAATAAATGTTGCAACTGCAATCAAGAAAATAATTAAACCGATTCCACCCTGACGCAATTTAGAAAAGTTCGCACTTAAACCAATCGAGGCAAAGAAAATCAGCATAAAGCTGGTTTGTAATGCGCTACTGGTGGTAATGCTATAACCCCAAAATTGATGCACTAACAATGAAATAATTGCGGCAACCAAACCACCTGCAACAGGTTCAGGAATGTTATAGCGTTTTAAAAAATCAATTTTATTGACTAAAAGTCGCCCTAAGAGCAGGACGATGACCGCAGCAATCAGCGTATAAAACGCATTAAAAGTAAATTCCATGGCAATATCCATATAGTGATTGCAGATTATTTTTTAATATGATGTAGATCTGTCTATGCAAACCAAAGCATTTGCATCACTATGACTCTAAATCAACTAAAAAATGCCGCAATACAAAGTATGTAAACAGTATTGTATTTGACCGATGTTTAAGAGGTATGCGTTTCGCTGAGCCAACCCAATCCTTAGGTTTCGCTCAAGCGTTATGGTCTGCGTTTGCCTAGAACAGAAGAAAAGAAAGACAAAAGACAGCATTTTCACTTTCGGGGTGACTTCGAGTGCAAACAACTGAATCGGCTTAACACTGAGAGGTAATCTCATATAAGCTCCAAAATATCTGAGGTGGATAAATACCTTCCGATAAAGATATTCAACCACTTGATAAAAAACAGCAAGATTAAAGGTCGATCATTATGCATTTTTTTTGACAAAAAGCTGCTATTTTCTGCGTTTTTTCTATAAATTTTAATGATTGTTTTCAGCTATAAGTGAAAGTTAAAGCATTTTATAAAAGTGAATAAAATTTAAGTTATTGAATTAATGTTATAAATTTAAAGCATAAAAAAAACAGAGCCTAAAATTAAGCTCTGTTTTCGATTTTGCTCAAAAGTAGCGACTTAGAAGCTATAGCGCGCCATAAAGCCTACACGGTCGTCACTGAATTTCTTACCATCAAAGTTTTTACGCTCACCATTTAGATATTCAATACCTAAATCGACTGGTTTTACAGGTGAATAGATAAAGTTAATCCACGCTTGTTGTACTTTTTCGTTAGCATCAGCATTTAAACGCGCATAGTCTGTACCATCATCGGCAAATAAAGCACCGTAGGCTAAAGTTGAACGTAGTTGTGGTGAGAACTTATAGGTTGCACCCACTTGTACACCAATCGTTTCATTTTGCTCAATGCTATTACCATCAACTACAAATGCTGAGTTATTACCATATAAGTAATTGCTGTTACCTTTTACATATGTTACGTCTGCAGATACTTTTAAAGGTTCTGCAACTTGATAATTCGTGCCTACAGCAGCACCCCAACCAGTTTTATCATCATTTGCTGCTTCTGATTTGTAATGTTCAACCAATGCACGTGCAGAAGCTGAACCTTTACCATCAGCAAAACCTTGAGTCACTTTTGCAGTCAATACTGGTGCGCGATAAGTTACTGGTGTAGGTGAGACTGTACTTGCTGAAACTTTACCAGCTGTGCTGTTGCCCTCTTCAGCCGAAACAAATAATTCTGTTGCAGGCGCTAGCTTATAACCATAACGAACTTGCGGTACACGCGCTGTACCACCACCAATATTCGTTGCGAAGTCAATCATTTCTGGTGCATGATTAGACAAGAAGTTCGATGTGGTTTGACCAAATAACCAGTTATTTAAAGTCAAATAAGCATGACGGATACGTAAGTTTTCTGATTTGTCATTATCAGAACTTGCAAAATCAACTTCGATTTTACCACCTAGCTTGTTGTCACCCATTGGCGTATTAAAATCTAATCCAAAACGAGTAACTTTTGGTGTAGCACGTAATTTATCTTTTGTAGATTTAGTTGTTGCATTACCCACAGTATGAGTACTGTTAAAGTCACTATCCGCACCATCAATAATATAGTTCGCATCACCACGGATCGAACCATAAATAGAAACATCTGCACCAGATTTAGACTTTAAACTGCTTAATGCACTTACAGGTGCAGCAGGCTTCGCCTGTTGTACTTGGGCAATTTGAGTTTGCTGCTGTTGTTGTACTTGCTGTTGTTGCTGAATTAATGATTTTAACGCTTCAACTTCTTGACGAAGTTCTTGAATTTGTTGTTGCTCAGTTTTTGCTGCGTGTGCAGTACCTACCATTAAAGTTGTAACAGCAATAGCTAAACCTTTGATCATAAATTGACCGTTGAGTAATTGACTCATTTATCTCTCCAAAATAAAACAACGCTGCATCCGTGCATGATGATTTTGTTCGTCATCTATCGATTTCACATCGAATTATAAAAATGGCTGAAAAATCAAAACACTTTTGCCAAATAGTCCAAGACACCCAAATATTTAAAATATTACAATTTGTGTCATTTATTACAGGCTTCAATCTATCAAGTTATGACGTTTATTAAAATCAGTTTTCCCGAATAAGAAATCACAATTAATCATAATTACAGATTCAAACAATTAAACCATATAAAATTCAACACCTTAAATAGGTTGATTATTCAAGTATTTACACCACCATTAGACTATTGTATATATTTCAGTTCTGTTAAAAAGCCCGATTTTTTCGAAAAAAATCACCATTTGAAAAAGTATTGACCCCAACTCAATCTGATTGAGGTTGCAAAATATGAAAAACGGCAAACATCCCAAACCCAATAAATAGCAGCATTAATACAGCCATATTCAGCAAAGCACTGCCTGTTAAAAAGTTGAGTAACACTCCACCAATCAAGCCACAAAAGAATTGCACACTGCCCATGACCGCACTGGCTGTTCCTGCACGTGCGCCTTGTTTTGCCATAGCTAGTGCCATGGCATTCGGGCCTGTAAAACCAATCCCAGACACGGCAAGAAATAAACCGACCATCACCAATGCCAAAGGTGCATACCCCAAACTACCTGCAAGCAGTAGAATGACCGCACCACTCAGTTGAATCATGCTGCCCAATTTTAAGCGTTGTAACACACCCAATTTGCCACTGATTTTTTTATTCAGGGTCGAAAACAGCATAATACCAATCGCATTGGCACCAAACACATAAGCAAAAGCTGTTTCACTCAAGCCATATTGATCCATCATGACTGCACTTGAACCGCTGATATAGCAAAACAATGCCCCACCAGTCAGACAGCCTGCCAACATTGGAAAACGAAAATCACGATCTTTTAAAATGGCAAAATATAAGGTCAGTACTTGCTGAAAGTTCAAATTTAAACGACGTTCTTTCGCCAAAGTTTCTTTAAAAAAGAAGTGCACACATAAACAGCAAATAATTCCAACGCAGGTCAGCACTACAAAAATAGCTTGCCAATTCATCCATCTAAGTACCCATGCCCCCAGCGTAGGCGCGATAATGGGCGCAATGGTCATCACAATCATCATGCTCGAAAAAGCTTGAGCGGATGTTTGCAAATCTAAGCGATCACGAATAGCTGCTCGTGCAATTACCACACCTACACAGCCACCCAAAGCCTGCAAAATACGTGCAGCAATCAGTCCCCATTCATTTTGTGCAAACACGCACAACATACTGGCGAGTGAAAACAGTGCTAAGCCAAAATATAAAGGCGGCTTACGTCCAATCCGATCACTCAGCGGCCCGTAAATCAGTTGACCCAATGCCAAACCTAAAAAGTAGGCAGGCAAACTGTTTGCGACCATTTGGGTCGATACGCCAAACTCGCTTGCCATAACGGGCAAGGCAGGCAAATACATATCAATCGATAAAGGCCCAAGCGAAGTCAATAACGCCAACAATAAAATCCACGCAGTCGAATATTGCCGCATGTTGGGTTGTTGCGCAGATGGTGGCGTACTGCTTGAACTTGGCAGCGTTTTCGATATGCTCATATTTTATGATGAAATGACAGATGTACAGACAAGCTTACACGCTCCATAGTATGATTTGTTGTGATCAAAGATGAATTTTCACATATTAGGTACTCTAAACATCTCATCTACAGTTACAATGTAAGCAAACCTTCATCTTGCAGCATAAATCTCTGTTTAGACAGAAAAGTTTACTTAAAGGAATGATGTTGAAACCTTGGCTGATAAAGCTCAAACAAGCGACCTATAACACCACATTTATGTATAACATCCGCATGCTCATTGCATTTGCGGGAACTGCTTTTGTTCCCTATTTTATGGGGATGCAGCTTGCTACTATTCCTTTAACTTTAGGTGTGCTTGCAGCAGGTTTGAGTGATATTGATGACCGTTTTTCGGTGCGTATTGTCAATCAGCTCTATACCTATATTGGTTTCTTTGTTACCGCCACATCAATTCAGTTTTTATTTCCGCATCCTATTTTATTTGCTACAGGCTTAATCCTGTCGTGTATTGTCTTAATTTTGCTCGGTTCGCTCGGACGACGTTATGCCACCATTTCTTATGGCTGTTTGGTGGTGTCAGTCTATTCCATGCTTGGCGTCAACCTATTTGATGACTGGTACATGCAGCCGCTGCTTTTGGTTTCGGGCGCAATTTGGTACGGCTTAATTTCGACCATCAGCTTTTTACTGTTCCCTGTTCGTGCCTTACAAGACAAACTTTCACTCAGTTATTCTTCTTTGGGTGATTTTTTATTTGCCAAATCAAATCTATTTGATGTGGATATGACTGCACCGAGTTATCAACAAAGCATCATTGATTTATCACTTGAAAATGGCAAATTAATTGCGATTTTTAACGACTTAAAAACCGCTTTACTGACCCGTTTAAAAGGTGACCGCGGGCAAAAAGATACCCGACGTAGCTTACAGTATTACTTTGTCGCACAAGACATTCACGAACGTGCCGACTCTGCACATATTGATTATCAAAAACTGGCGAAAATATTTCAGCACAGCGATATTTTATTTCGCTTCCAACGCATTTTGTCGATTCAGGGCAAAGCCTGTAAAGATTTAAGCGAAAGCATTTTGCACCGTAAACCTTATGTGCATAACAAGCGTTTTAAACATGCTTTTGAAAATCTTAAACAGTCTTTAGAAAAACTGCGCAGTGAACAGCAATATGACCAAGTCTGGATTAATGCATTGTTTGCCCTATACCAAAACCTGAAATCTATTGATGCTCAATTGCGTAACCTTGAAACCGAACGCAATATTAAACTGGATAAATCAAAACATATTGAACAACAACTGAAAGATGACGACTTAAAAAGTTGGGATGATATTGTCATTCGGATCAAGCAGCATTTAACCCCAGAATCGGTCTTGTTCCGCCACGCCATTCGTTTGTCGATTGTACTATTGATTGGCTATATTTTTGTGCAAGTCACCAATATTCAATATGGCTACTGGATTTTACTGACCGCCCTGTTTGTGATGCAGCCCAACTTTAACACCACCAAACGACGTTTACGTTTGCGTATTATTGGGACGTTGGCAGGGATTGTAGTCGGCTACACCATTTTATATTTTGTACCATCTGTAGAAGGACAATTACTGGTTTTAGTGATTAGTGGCATGTTGTTCTTTGAATTGCGCAGTAAACAATATGCACAAGCCACTGCCTTTATGACCATTTTGGCGCTGATGAACTTTAACCTAGAGGGTTTAGGCTATGCTGCAGCCGTACCACGTATGGTCGATACCTTAATTGGTTGTGCGCTAGCATGGTTTGGCGTGAGTTTTATCTTCCCCGATTGGAAATTCCGCCGTCTATCACGCACGATTCGCCGCTCACTCACCGCGCAATGTGGCTATTTGGCAGAAGTGATTGAACAATATAAAAATGGACGCAACAACGGTTTGAATTATCGTGTCGTGCGCCGTGCTGCTCATAATACCGATGCAGAAGTTGCTTCACTGATTTCAACACTCGCCACCGAACCTGATTTTGACCCCAATCAAAAAGCTCAAGCCTTTGAGTTCTTGTGTCTAAATCACACCTTTATTAGCTATATTGCTGCACTTGGTGCGCATCGTGACAAAATTGACGATCAGGAAGTCTTGCAACTGCTCGATCAAGCAATGGACGATATTCAAGGTGCTTTACTGAAAGATGAAACGCCAGATTTAAGTGCACACAACATGTTGCAAACCATTCGTCAGCGTTTAAGCCAAAACAAAGAAGAAGATCAAAAATCATTAATTATTTTGCAGCAATTATCTTTGATGATGAGTATCTTGCAACAATTAAGTCGCTTAAAACAAAGTTTAAGCCACGAACATGATCAGGACGCAACTGAACTGGCGTCTTTATAAACAATCCTGCAAACGGTCAGTGCCTACTTATTCGCCCTAAGCTGCACAAGTATTCACCGACCTTAGCATGATTTTGCGACAATATACTCACTGCATGACAGCAATTAATGCTAAACTTTTTATAGTTTTAAATTTGTTAGTTTCACTATGACCGCGAAAAGTTTATACGCCTATACCCTACAGCCTGTGATCTACGAAGTTTCTGAAGAAGAACAACGTCACGCACAACTGGTAATTTGGCGCAGTACCAATAAAATTGGCATGAAAGCATGGATTATTATGGGTGTGATTGTTGCCCTTTCCATTTTAGGCATTCTGCTATTAAAAAATTATTCGACAATTTTCTGCTGGGTTGCCATTGTCTGTGTGGTGCTCTACCTGCTGGTGCGTAAATACGGCTTGGAATGGTACGTTAAGCGAAAAATGAATGAATTTCCTGTTCAAGAAATTAAAGGGATTCGTTTAGGCGTACAGCCGCACGGTATCGTGATGCGTCAGCAAATGGGCGCTCAAGAAGGCGTGGGTGCAATTGGCTGGAAAGATGTGTATGAATGGTACAACACCCCTGAATTTATTTTGATGAACTTCAAAGTAAAAGGTCAGCAAGGTGCTTATATTCTGCCTAAGCGTATGGACAGCAAGAACTTTTCGTTCAACACCATTCGCAAGCATTTGACTGAAGCTGCAGGCGAAGCCAAGCAAATCTAAATATCCCTATTTAAAAATAAACCTCTATCCCCTGTGATGGAGGTTTTTTTTGCTTAAAATTAAAACAATGAACGATAATGAGAATAAATAGCATTTGCATTAACTTCATCTCTGCATTATTCTGCATCACAATTCATACTCAACAACCAACGCTTATGCTGAAGAAAGCCTTTTTCCAAATTCACTGGTTCCTTGGTATTACTGCAGGACTGATCTTGTCACTCATGGGCGTGACAGGTGCGATTTATTCCTACGAACAAGAAATTCTAAAATGGATGAATCCGAACAGTTATCAGGTACAAGTTGAGCAGAAAGCCAAACTAAGCCCTGCAGAAATTTATCAACATTTTCAGCGTACCCAACCTGACTATAAAATTAATAGCATCACCGTTGCAAAAGACCCGGCTGCATCTTCAACCATCAATATTGCGAAAGAAGGTGCAAAACGTGGACAAAATATCCTGATTAATCCTTACTCGGCAGCAGTGTTGCCTGAAATTCGGGGACGTGAATTTTTCCAGTTTATTCAGCAATTACACCGCAACTTAACCGTAGGGCCTATTGGTAAACAAATTACAGCCGCATGTACCCTCATGTTGTTGTTCTTTGTGTTAAGTGGCATTTACCTACGCTGGCCGAAACGCCATTCATTTAAACAATGGTTTGCGCTCAAACCTCAATTAAAAGGACGTAATTTTATTTGGGATTTACATGCCGTAGTAGGTACATGGGTGGTGATTTTCTATCTAGTTTTGGCATGCACAGGACTGTATTGGTCGTATGAGTGGTGGCGCAATGGCATGTTTAAAGTCATGGGTGTGGAAAGACCACAAGCGCAATTGCAAGCAGATGGACGCAACAAACCTGTAAATTCAGATGCTCAAGCACTTCATCAGGCTGCGCAAACACAAACTGCAGGACGCCGCGCAAACACTACAAAACCAGCCAAGCAGAATACGCTGGATCAGGCACAAATCAATCTTGCATTGACTCAGGCATGGCAGCATTTCCCGCAGCAATTGGGGCAGGATTATTCCAGTATCACTTTTAATGTGCCTAAACACGCCAATAGTGAAATTGAAATTAACTTTGTCGATGTCATTCCACAACATGAACGTGCCCGCAATAACGCAACTTTTGATTATCAACAAGCACGTATTACTCAACTTGAATTATATGTAGACAAACGGTTTAATGAAAAAATCATGAGCAGTATGCTGCCTGTGCATCGCGGTAGTTTCTTTGGGCCTGTTTATCAATTTTTAGCCATGCTTTCTGCATTGATGATGCCGCTGTTTTTCGTCACAGGTTGGATGCTGTATTTAAAACGTCGTAAACAAAAGCGTTTGACTCTTGCTGCACGTCAAAACCAGACTCAATTTCAGATCGACCCAAATGCTGCACACTGGCTCATTGTCTATGCCAGCCAAACAGGTACTGCCGAACAATTGGCATGGCGCACCGCTACTAGTCTGCAAGAAGCACATCAGCCTGTCACAGTCAAAGCCCTGCAACATCTCAGCCTTGAAGATCTTAAAAACACCACCCAACTGTTATGTATTGCTAGCACTTATGGCACAGGTGATGCACCCGATTTGACCTCAAGTTTTGTGAAAAAAATCCTACCGCAAACCTGTGACCTGAGTCATTTGCGTTATGCAGTACTGGCTTTAGGTTCACGTGAATATGCAGATCATTACTGCCGTTTTGGACATACGATTGCTGCATGGCTGCAACGTAATCAAGCACATGCCTTGTTCAATACCATTGAAGTAAATAATGCCAATCCTGCAGACATACAGCGTTGGAATCAGGCTTTGGTACAGGTCACACAACTTGACTTACCAAGTATGCATATCGAAAAAACTTTTGATACATGGACCTTACAGCAACGTGACTTGCTAAATCCCAACAGTTTAGGCGCACCCGCCTTCAATATTGAACTGTTAGCACAACATGATGTGCATTGGTCTGCAGGTGATATTGCAGAAATTCAGCCTGAAAACAGCACTGCACGGATTCACGCCTTTTTAAAACAGCATCAACTCGATGCCAATACAATTCTTGCTGATGGTCAGCAAACCTTAGTACAGGCTTTGGCAGATAAAGACCTCACCGCGCCAATTCAGACATTTAAAACTGCGGATGAATTATTGGCACAACTTTCACCCTTGCCTAGTCGTGAATATTCAATTGCCAGTATTCCTTCACAACAGGTTTTAAGACTTGTGGTGCGTCAAAAATTCGATGCTCAAGGCGAGCTTGGCTTAGGTTCAGGTTGGTTAACTGCACATGCTGCACTTGGGCAAAATATCGCATTACGCATTCGCAATAATCCATCTTTCCATTTAATTGATGATGACCGCCCAATTATTTGTATTGGCAACGGTACAGGGCTTGCAGGATTAATGAGCTTATTGCATGCACGTACCCGCCTGAATTACACCCAAAACTGGTTGTTTTTTGGTGAACGTCAGCAAGCGCACGATTACTTTTATCAGCACACCATCGAGGCTTGGCAAAGCACAGGTATGCTACAACGCCTTGATTTGGCCTTTTCCCGTGATCAAGCCGAAAAAGTCTATGTACACCATAAGTTACGCGAACAGGCTGAAGAATTAAAACGCTGGATTGAACAAAATGCCGTGATTTATGTCTGCGGTAGCATTCAAGGCATGGCCAGTGATGTCGACCAAGCCTTAAAAGATATTTTGGGTGAGACTCAACTGGAACAATTACGTCAGCAAGGACGTTATCGCCGAGATGTGTATTAGGATTTGTTGACACTTTTTAAATGGCTTGCGCTGTAGCTCTATAGCTAAAACTTGGCAATTCACCCAAGTTTTATCCATAGCCTCAGCCGAAACATAATTCAGTTGAGGCAAAATTTTTCAGCAGCTTCGGCTATACTGTTTGTACAGCATCACAGTACAATAAAATTATGCAAGGCATGCAAGCAAGTCACGTACAAACACAATTTAGTCTATTTAAAAGAATATTGAGTAGCCTAATTGGATTAATTTTAGTATTGGATGGTGCCTATCTCATCAGCTTAAAGAAAATTCATTTCGGCACCGTTTTACCTGTTTTAATAGGCACGATGCTGCTGTGTTATGCGATTTTCTATACTTGGATTCAAAGCCACTTAAAACAACATACTCGCTTAGATGGGCTGTGGAAATTCGGTTGGGGCATATTTTGGCTGTGGTGCATCAGCCTGCTGATCTTTTTTACTTATATTCATTTCAGTACACAGCAGCAAAATACTGTAGACAACAATGCTAAAGTGGTGATTGTACTCGGCAGTGGCATTGAAAATGGACAACCATCGCCCACGCTTGCCAAACGACTGGATACCGCAGCCGCTTATGCCTTAGCGCATCCACAAAGTTATTTAATAGTCAGTGGTGGCCCTGCTTTTGCGGAACAACTCACCGAAGCGCAGGTGATGTCCAACTATTTGCAACAACGTTATGCAATTGCAGCATCACACATTATCTTGGAAACCCAAAGCACCAGTACGGCACTTAATTTGAAAAACAGTCAGCCCTTGCTGCATACATTAGGCACAGATAAAACCCAACCGATTATAATTGTCACCAGCGACTTTCACACACCACGTGCAGCAGCCATTGCCAAACGACAAGGATACACACAGTTCAGCATGCTCAGTGCAACGACACCACTCTATACCCGCTATAACGCATGGTTACGCGAGTATTTTGCTTATATCAGTGGTTGGCTGCTGAATGAGTATTAAAAATAAAATCTAGCAAGCAGATCGCTTAATTCAAACGTATCGAGCGTGGTAAAGGAATTTGCATATCTTTAAAAAATTCAGGTTTTTGCATATACACCTGATACAAATAATTTTTTAGATCAAGCAATAACTTTTCAGGGGCAACCAATACATTCTGCCCTTCTGGACTTAGATTCATCGAAATATTGGTGGCTTCCTGACGTAAAAATGGAATCACTTTTTCAATAAAATCTTTCAGTGAAATTTCTTCGACTTGATAATTGGCCCAATTGTCTTTAATTAACAGTTTTGCCAGACTTTTATTTTGCCACATTGCAAAAGCACGTTGCCCTGTAGGCGTGGCACAGAGCGCCCAGCCATCTTCATACAATGCAAAAACATGCCCCTGAGACACAATGGTTTCAATAAATTGCTTGTAAATATCTTGTGCATTATAAGTTTGCGTTGCTTGCTTAGATGCAGCTTTACGTTGATAAGGATTTCGCATAAGTCACGGATATTAGTATTATTATTAAATAAAAATTCTAGGCGAATTTAGTGCAATACGCAAGAAATATAAGATAAAGGAGGATGAAAGGATATGGTGGGCGCTGACGGGATCGAACCGCCGACATTCTGCTTGTAAGGCAGACGCTCTACCAACTGAGCTAAGCGCCCTGAATATTAAAAAATAACATCGTTATTTTTTATGATGCAAGACAAGCGAAGCACGTCGTCTTGAACTTTGAAATACATTTTTCACATCAGGGAATGAAAAATGGCGCAGCGGACGGGGCTCGAACCCGCGACCCCCGGCGTGACAGGCCGGTATTCTAACCAACTGAACTACCGCTGCAACGGTAATTGCGTTAAGCAATTAAGGTCTTTTTTGTATATATGACAAGCATAGATACTAAAATATGGTGGGCGCTGACGGGATCGAACCGCCGACATTCTGCTTGTAAGGCAGACGCTCTACCAACTGAGCTAAGCGCCCTGATAAGATCAAAACAATATTTTGTTCTGATTTTGCAAAACTGTCAAACTTTGCATTATTTCAGTTTAAGTCTATCAGGCAACCTAAACTTTTCTTTTGAATGGCGCAGCGGACGGGGCTCGAACCCGCGACCCCCGGCGTGACAGGCCGGTATTCTAACCAACTGAACTACCGCTGCATCGCAAAAGAATCTGGTGGGCGCTGACGGGATCGAACCGCCGACATTCTGCTTGTAAGGCAGACGCTCTACCAACTGAGCTAAGCGCCCTCAAAAGCAATTTATGTAAATGGCGCAGCGGACGGGGCTCGAACCCGCGACCCCCGGCGTGACAGGCCGGTATTCTAACCAACTGAACTACCGCTGCACTTACACAAAGTCACTATTGTGGTACAAACAATGGTTAAAGAATCTTAAGTGGCGCAGCGGACGGGGCTCGAACCCGCGACCCCCGGCGTGACAGGCCGGTATTCTAACCAACTGAACTACCGCTGCACGTAAGAATCTATAACGTAAAGGCTTGGTGGGCGCTGACGGGATCGAACCGCCGACATTCTGCTTGTAAGGCAGACGCTCTACCAACTGAGCTAAGCGCCCTTAACGTCTTTATCGTTTGTGAGGTGCATTATAGAGAATCTTTACCGCCTGTCAAACGCTTTTCGGCTTGTTTTCAGTTTTTTGTGACTGAGTGATTAAAAAATAGGTGATCCGCTATAAAAACAAACAAATTCTGCAAGTTATTTTAGTTTTCAAGCAAAATTAATGTGCTTTTCAACTTGTTAGCTCTGCAATCTATCTGCTCAATATGTTGGTTTTTTATGTTGTGATAGATACAACTTTATTCAATTGACTCGCACCATCAACCAAGCAAACCTAAGCTATTTAAATCTAGCTTGTGTTCAGAAATATAAACCAAGGCTTTTTCTGGAATCAGTTCATACAATTCTAAAATATCGTGGTTACGCATCCGAATACAGCCATGCGATGCAGGAATTCCCATCGGCTCTGTATCTGGTGTGCCATGTATATAAATATAACGCTGAAAAGTATCGCAGCCAATGCCTTGATTAAAACCTTCTTGCAAACCACTGAGCCATAAAATGCGGCTTAAAATCCAGTCCCGTTCAGGAAATTGTTCAGCTAAATCTAAATTGTAAATTTCACCTGTCGGTTGACGCGCAATAAATACTGCATTTTCAGGTTCATTTTCACCAAATTTTAAAGCGACTTCATGCCAGCCACGTGGTGTTTTACCACTATTTTCAGTTTCACCAATGCCATTCACACCACTCGAGATGACGTAGAGTTTCTGATGCTTCGGCAAATATAAAGTTTGCTCGGCTAAATCAATCAAAATATCTGCTTGTGTGTATAAAAAAGACATTGCGCTACCCTATTCTTCTTCTTTCGTGGGCGGCTGTGGTTCAGGACGTAACCACAACCAAATACACACCACCAACATGGTGGTATTGGTAAAAATTTTGACCGCAACGGGCGCAGTTGTGAACAGCATGATCACGGCACTAATACTCATCATGATCGTTGCAAACCATTTGGCTTTACGCGGTACAGTACCATTGGCGCGCCAATCTCTGAGTGTACTGCCATATTTAGGATGATTCAGTAACCAGTTGTCCATTTGCGGCCAACCGCGTGACGATGCCCAAGCTGCTAAAATCAAAAAAACTGTAGTAGGCATACCCGGCAACAATGCACCAATAAAGCCAAGGATGACAAAGATCACCACTAAACTTCGCCATAACAAGCTTTGCATACCACT
Organism: Acinetobacter sp. YH12136; assembly: GCF_013418545.1. Taxonomy (NCBI): domain Bacteria; kingdom Pseudomonadati; phylum Pseudomonadota; class Gammaproteobacteria; order Moraxellales; family Moraxellaceae; genus Acinetobacter; species Acinetobacter sp. YH12136. Next base: position 29,662 of record NZ_VPBV01000020.1, on the reverse strand, counting down.
GTCCTAAACTACGAATTGCGGTAGTATAAAGCGTTTTTTAATTTTCCGTTGTAATTCTGCATTTTTCAGCATGGATTCATAATGATTGAGTTGTATCAACCCGAACTTCTGCCCGAAGTATGGCTGACCTACAAAACCCCACTCATCCGTCAGTTGGCTTTTAGTGTGGCAAGTCCGAATATTTTATGTGCTGTGCCTGAGCAATTGCCCATTCAACATGCTTTTGAATTCCATTCAGATACTTTTTGGCAGCAGCATTATCACGCTTATCAATCACGTTTAGCCTATTTAGATTCACATCCAGAAGCAGTGTACGACTTTTTAAATCAACTGAAAAGCACCCGTTTAGGCTTACGCTTTGAAATGCTGATGTGGTTTTGGCTGCGTGATCGTGATTATCATCCCTTCGAATTATTGGGACACAGTATTCAAATTATTGATGGCGCTAAAACTGTGGGTGAACTGGATTTTTTACTGCACAACCATGACACACAGCAGGTTGAACATTGGGAAGTCGCATTAAAATACTATTTAGCCGAAGCGGATTGCTCTTTGGCACACTGGTATGGTTTAAACCGCTCCGATACTTTGGCGCGTAAACTGAATCATTTTAGTCAAAAGCAATTTCAATTTAAGCAAGCCTTGGATGTGCCGATTCAACGCCGTTTTGCTGTACTCAAAGGACAATTGTATTTCGCCATACATCACTTGGCACAATCATCTACAACACTTACGCCACACTGGGTTAATCGCGCTCGTCGTTTAGGTCTTTGGGGGTGTGATATTCCTGCCCAAGCAGAACGGTTTTATCGCCTACAACGTCATGAATGGATTTGTCAAAATGCTCAAGCCAGTAGCCTACCGAATCAATGGTGGGGCGATGGTTTGTATTATCAAGAGGCACATTCACAATTTTATATGTATCGCGCTGCACCGCTGATTAGCTATCCCCCTTTAACACGCTGAATAACTGTTTCAACATTTTATTACGTAAGCACCATAAAAGTTGCCTATTTATTATTCTGTTTATTTCCTAAGCTAAAAAACACATCAAAATAATCTATCTAGAGCATATTGGAGATGATCATGAAAAAAATTCTAGTGACTTCACTGCTATTAACCTTTGTTTTAACGGGTTGTAATACAATTAAAGGCGTGGGCGAAGACGTATCTTCTGCAGGTCATGCGGTGAGTAACACTGCTGAAAAAACCCAACAAGAAATTCGCAAATAATTCTGAGTATTTCACGAATATCTTCACAAAAACCACAAAAAACCTTGTTCTCGGACAAGGTTTTTTTCACGCTAAAATTTCACTTTTGTTGCATTATTCCCCTATTATTAGCACTTACTCTTGATAAACGTCTGAAACTCTCATGACCTCTTCTGCTACTCTGGATTTAAGCCTTCAGCTTTTACGCCAACCGTCTGTCACTCCTGTCGATCACAACTGTCAAAACCTCATGGCAGAACGCTTAGAAAAAATTGGATTTAAGATTGAATCTATGCGTTTTGACGATGTAGATAACCTCTGGGCGCGTAAAGGTACAGAAGCACCTGTCTTTTGCTTTGCAGGTCATACAGATGTTGTACCGACAGGCAATTTAGACGCATGGAATACCGATCCATTTGTACCTGAAATTCGTGATGGCAAACTTTATGGTCGTGGCAGTGCCGACATGAAAACAGCATTGGCAGCCATGGTCGTTGCCTCTGAACGCTTTGTCGCCAAACATCCTGACCACAAAGGCTCAATTGCCTTTTTAATCACCTCAGATGAAGAAGGCCCATCCATTAACGGCACCGTAAAAGTTGTAGAAACGTTGGAAGCTCGTCAGGAAAAAATGACTTGGTGTTTGGTCGGTGAACCTTCAAGTACGCATAAACTTGGCGATATTATTAAAAATGGGCGTCGTGGTTCACTGAATGGAGTCTTGACTGTAAAAGGCAAACAAGGTCATGTGGCTTATCCACACTTGGCAATTAACCCGATTCATACCGCGTCTAAAGCGATTTCGGAACTGTGTGAAACGGTGTGGGATCATGGCAATGAATACTTCCCTGCCACCTCATTTCAAATTTCAAATATTCAAGCAGGAACAGGTGCGACCAATGTTGTCCCAGGTAACATGACGGTGACCTTTAACTTCCGTTATTCGACTGAAGTGACTGCAGATGAGCTAAAAGCACGTGTCTTGGAAATTTTAGATCGCCATCAAGTGGATTATGAAATCGAGTGGACGCTTTCAGGTTTGCCATTTTTAACCCCTGTGGGCGAATTGGTTAATGCTGCACGTCAAGCCATTCGCAATGTCACAGGTGTTGAAACAGAATTATCGACCAGTGGCGGTACATCTGATGGTCGCTTTATTGCGCCGACAGGTGCACAAGTGTTGGAGTTAGGCGTACTCAATGCCACCATTCACCAAATTAACGAGCATGTTGATGTGGCTGATTTAGAGCCATTGGCAGAAATTTATGAACAGATTTTGGAAGGATTACTAACTTAAATCCAATAAGATTAGTTGCATGAAGCAGAAAAGGAACTCTATTTGAGTTCCTTTTCTATTTTACAACGGAGAAAATTGCGTTTAGATCGTCAAATTTTCTTGAATGTATTGCAAATTAGGCACATGAAAGACCTGCTCACCCATACGGACATATTGGAATACCGCAGGATCAGTCGTGGTTTGCTGGTCATCATCTACCACTTCAGAAATACGCAAGCGCAGGGTTTTAGGCATTTCATTGCACATCAAAGCAAAACGCTGCTCCATTTCATCGCCTTCAATAACCAGTGCCACGCCCATTTTTTTCTCTGGGTCATTGACCGCATAAACAGGCAATTGCGATTCGTGCCATTCCACAGTTTTAACTTGAGTGGCGTTATCCAGCGCTGACAACACAATATTTTGAGGTATCAGCATCGGTTGTTTACCATGACATTCAACAATATAAGCATCAATAAAACCGGTAGATACGGTAATTAAATGTTGCAGCTCTTGCTGACTGATTTGCCCGAGTAAATTTGGACTATTCGTCTGACTCATCGTTTACCCCTGACTAACTGCTAATAATTGTTCAATATTGGCAAGCAATTCTGCCTCTTGGAACGGTTTACCCATGTAGTGCGTCACACCCAAGCTAAACGCTCGTTCGCGGTGTTTTTCACCTGTACGTGACGTAATCATGATGATCGGCAGATTGCTATGCATGTCGTGGTGGCGTACAAGGTTAGTCACCTCAAAACCATCCATACGTGGCATTTCAATATCCAGTAACATCAAGTCAGGTTTGACGTTTTCAAGCTGCTCCATGGCATCGACACCATCTTTGGCAGTCACGATGTCATAACCTTGACGCTCAAGCATACGTGAAGTTACTTTACGTACGGTGACTGAGTCATCCACAATCATAATTAAGCGGCGTGTATCACGACGTTGGCTATCACGTTGATCGCTGGCTTGTTTAGTACGTTGCGTTGCAAGAATTTGACGGGCAATGTTCTGACCATCCAAAATCAAACAAACTTGACCATCACCCAAAATAGTTGCGCCTGCAATTGCACCAATGCTTGAGAACTGTTGTCCAATTGGTTTCACAACAATTTGACCACGCGAACCAATCAACTGATCGACTAGTAAAGCAATGGTTTGACCTGTGCTGCCTTTAATTAACAGAACAGGTAGTGAATGACCCACATGGCTTAAACGCGGTAATGGCTGATTGCCAACGAACTCAGATAAGTAACGTAACTTGTAGTTCTGGTTGTCAATTTGGAAGAAATCTTCATTGCTGTTGAAGTAAGATTCCAAAGTGGTTGGTGCAATACGTACAATACGGTCAATTTGCGCCAACGGTACAGCAAATTGTTGATCACCAACTTTAACCATTAAGGCATCGGATACCGCAACCGTCGTTGGTACACGAATACTAAAGGTTGTGCCTTGACCTAATGTTGAATCTACAGAAACGTGACCGCCGAGCGCCTTAATCTCACTTTGCACCACGTCTAAACCAACGCCACGACCTGAAATTTGTGTAACCGATTGTGCTGTTGTAAAGCCTGGGTGGAAAATGTATTGCAGAATTTCGTTTTTATCTAAATTCTGATCGGCTTTGATTAAACCTAAGCTCAATGCTTTTTCTTTAATCTTGGCATCATCAATACCCTTACCATCATCCACAAAAGTCACCACAACATCTGTGCCTTGACGGGTAATGTTCAGTTCAATTTTACCAACTTCAGGTTTATTGGCTGCAGCACGTTGTGCAGGGTCTTCAATCCCATGGTCGACCGCGTTGCGCAGCATGTGTTCAAACGGTGTCACCAAACGCTCTAGAATGGTACGGTCTAATTCACCTTCAGTGTTATAAACCACCAGTTCTGTCGGACGGTTTAAGGTCGATGAAGTCTGACGCACAATACGTTGTAAACGTGGCAATAAACGTGAGAATGGTACAAGGCGTGTACGCATCAAGCTTTCTTGAATTTCAGCCTGAATACGTGATTGTTGTAATAACAAACCTTCGGCATCACGAATTTTTTCAGCCAAGGTGCTCTTAAAGTCCACCAAGTCCGATGCAGATTCCGCCAGAGATTTAGACAACTGATTCAACGATGAATATTGGTCCATCTCTAATGGGTCAAAGTCTGCATAACGTGAGTTTTCAGAACCATGCTTGGCAATAATTTGCGATTCCAGCTCGCCTTCCATTCGGCGTAACTGATCGGCAAGACGTTTAATCGCCAATTCCATCTCATTCAACGTACCGCCCAGTTGCCCAAGCTCCATTTCAATACGTGAACGGTTAATCGAGTTCTCGCCTGACAAGTCAATCATCTTCTCGACTAAATCGGCCGAGATACGAATCATCTCATTGCTATTATCCAGCTGTGTGGTTTCGCCCCACTCACCCGACATTGCAGGCGGCTCTGTACCATCACCCTGAACAAACTCATAACTACGGCTTGGCGATAACAAGTCGGTATGCGTTAAACGCTCAGGCAATTGTGCAGATACATCCACAAACTGCATTGCCGACAAGCTAGATTTTAAGCTGTCATAATTGCTGTAATCTGCTTTGAAAATTGCATCACGCAACCACGCCAACGTGGTTTGCAATAAAGCATCATAAACATTTGAGTTAAATTGATGCACAGCAAACTGTTCAAAGGCACTTTCAAGTTGATAGGCGATTTGCGCAACAGACTCAATTTCAGCCATACGTGCACCGCCTTTTAAGCTGTGCGCCGCACGTTGTAATTGAAGCAAGATACTTCGGTCACTACGCTGTTCAAACCATTGTTTCAAGCGCTGATCTGCAGCATCCAAAATTTCTTCCGCTTCTTCTCTGAAAGTCTCAACCACAATTGAATGTAATTGCTCATCTTCAGATTCAGCACTTGCTTCAAGACTTACAGTTTCTGTGATCGGCTCAAATGCCGCAGCAGCAGCGTCTTCAAAATGTGCATCATCAGCAACAACTGCGTCATCTTCAGCTAAATCTGCAGTTGTATCTTGCAACGCTTCTACCGCCAACTCAGGCTGTGCATCAACTTCTTCTACTGCCTCAATAGTCTGTTCAGGCTGCGCTGCGGTTGTCGCACTTGCAACTGACACATCTGCATCGCCTTGTGCCAAGCTAACAATGTTGCCTAAAATTGCAATCGACTCTGGCGCAGCATAGTCCACACGCTCATCACGAATGGTCTGAATACGGTCTGCAATATCATCTTGCACCAAACGAATAATTTGAATTAACGCAGGTGAAACAACAATTTGGTTGTTAATGATACGCTCGTAAATCGACTCAAGGTTGTGTGCAATTAAACCAATATGCGTCGCAGAAATCATATTTGCACCACCTTTTAAAGTGTGCAAATAACGCATTAAGTTGTTTAAAGCCGAAGTATCGCTGGCGTCTTTTGACCAAGTATTGACATCTTCATCCATACCCACCAAAAGCTCTTCTGCTTCTTCCAAGAAGATATCCAGCAAGTCAGGATCGAAGTCTTTATTGGCATCATCGGCATGCATGTTTTGTTGATCTGATGCAATACGTTGTGACAATTGCGCCAAATTCACTGTGCCCGAATTTTCGCTAGCAACTGCAGCAGGCACCGCTTCAGGTTCTGCAACAACTGTTGTTTCTACAGCATTGTCGCTCACTGATGTTTCAGCATCTTCAAGTGCAATTGCATCAATGTCTTGCTGCACAAATGCAGTTAAGTCATTTAAGGTTTTCTGAATGTCTTCTGTAACCGTAACACGCTGTCCCGCAGCCAAGGTATCGAATAAATGAATAAACTCTTGGTGTGCCTGTGCAAATAACTCATAACCATATTCAGAGTTAAGCAGAATTGGTTTGGCTAAAACACTGTCGTAAGCAGCTTTAAGTTCTTCAGTAAATTGATGAATACCCACAGACGCACGGTTATCGGTATGCTCTACCAACAATTGCGCTTGTGCGCTGAGTTCTTCTAAATAGCTTGGGAATTGCGCTTGCGCCAATTTATCAAATTCAAATTCGGCATCAAGTAAACGATCAATATTCAGTTCGATTAGCTTCGATACTAAACCTTGAGGATTAGAGTCTTCTGTATCGCTGGTGCTAAAGCCGTAGCTATCCCATGCTTTATTAAAAGTTGCATAGATTACATCTAAACCATCACAGTGACCTTGACGAAGTACATGCAGATAATCCCGGACAAATTCTGCATATTGCACCAACAGCGCAGTTTCTTTTGATGTAGATTCAATTTCATCTTGTACAAACGCTTTAAACAAGTTTTCAACTTTAGAACTGGCTTGAAAAACTTGATCAATTTGCGCCATAGACGAACTGCCGCGCAGTGTATGTAATGCACGGATTAAGCCATTATAGTCTTGTGAGTAAATCTGATCTTGTGCCAAGAACTGATCAATGGTCGCTAAATGCTCTTCAGCTTCTTCTACAAAAATAGCCAGAGTTTCAGCCAATAGACTCGCATCAGCAGCCTCTTCTTGTGCAACTTCTGTCTGCGGCATTTCTTCAGCAGTCATTACATCTTCAGATGATTCAACTGCTGCGACAGCTGCTGTTTCAACTGCAGCATCCGTCAATTCTAGTCCTGTCGGCATATCAGTGGCAGTCAGTTGATCTGCTAAAACCAGCAACTCTTCCAATGCAGGTTCAGGACTTTGGTTTTGCTGTAATTGTTGTCCTAAAAGCACCAATGGGCGTAAATCAAGATCAATTAAACCGACTTGCTTAAAAATTGGATAAAGCTTGTATTGATAAATATTTAAAACAGTTTTTGCGTATTTTTGAATATCAGTATTGAGTGTTACCGCACCCGAAAGCACACGGTTTAAAGTATCTTCAACCGTCCATGCCAACTCGCCCGCAGACTTCGCACCCACCATGCGACCCGAGCCTTTTAAAGTGTGAAAGTGACGACGAATAGTTACTAAAGTTTCTTGATCTGTTGGGTTCGCAAACCAAGTTGTAAATAATGGATTTAATTCTTCGAAGATTTCTTCAATTTCTTCGACAAAAATTTCAAGAATTTCCGCATCTTGCTCAAGATAACTATCTTCAGGAAGCGTCATTGTTTCGACTAAATTTTTTAATATTTCTTTCATAGCTAAGGCTTCTTACGTTTTCAGCACCAAAAGGCACTTCAACTTAATTGTAACCATCCTGAATGCCCCTAACCCAAAAGTTAAGTTCATCTTTGCGATGCTTTATCTCTGAATGATGGTGTACCCATAACAGTGTATAGGTACACCTTTCCCCAAGCTGGAATCCCGCTTATTCAGGTAGTTTAAAGTCAGTTACAGATTCACGTAATGATTCTGCCATGTTGGCCAACTCAGATACCGAACGTGCAGTATCGAAAGTTGCACTGGTCGTTTGCGAGGTAATTTCCTGTACAACGTTCATCGTGGTTGCAATGTGACCTGCAGAAGCAGACTGAAGTTTTGCAGCATCCGAAATGTTAGAAATCAATTTCGCAAGGTTGGTCGATACCGTTTGAATTTCATCCAGTGCAACACCCGCATCCTTAGATAAGTTCGCACCACGTACAACTTCCGATGTGGTTTGTTCCATCGAAATTACGGCTTCGTTGGTATCGGTCTGAATGGTTTTAACCAGTGTTTCAATCTGTTTGGTTGCAGATGCTGAACGTTCCGCTAGACGCTGTACCTCGTCGGCTACGACTGCGAAACCACGACCTGCTTCACCCGCCATAGACGCCTGAATTGCTGCGTTTAATGCCAAGATGTTAGTTTGGTCGGCAATATCGTTAATCAAGGCAACGATGTTACCAATCTCTTGTGAAGATTCACCCAAACGCTTAATACGTTTAGAGGTTTCTTGAATCTGCTCACGAATGATATCCATACCTTCAATTGAACGGTTTACAACGTCTGCACCATTCGATGCAATATGTACTGAACGTTCTGCTACCGCTGCTGATTCTTCAGCGTTGGCAGATACTTGGTCAATCGACATTGCCATTTCGTTAATTGCGGCAGATGCACCTGCAATTTCTTGCGCCTGATGCTCAGATGCTTCAGCAAGCTGGTTGGTAATGTTCTGTGTGGTTGCCGTATATTGTGCAACTTCGTGCGATGTTTCGTGAATACGCGATACAAGGTCACGTAATTGGTCAATTGCGAAGTTAATCGAGTCGGCAATTGCACCCGTGAAGTCTTCCGATACTGTTGCGTATGAACGTAAGTCACCATCTGCAAGGTCGGCAATCTCATCAAGTAAACGTAAAATCGCGTTCTGGTTACGGTCATATTCATCTTGTAGACGAACCACGCGAGTTTTATCGGCTTCACCACGTAAGTTCAAGAGTTTGAATACACAGAATAAGAACGCAAGTAATGCTGCAATTAAGCCAATTGCAGGAATTGCAATAGACCAACCTGAACCGCTAGACAATTTATTTAAATTGGTTAAAAGCTTATCTGACTGATCAAAAATAGAAGATGATGCCTGACGTACTTTTACAATTTGTGTTGAGTTATTTAAAACTGTTGCAGCAGCAGATTTCAATACATCTTCATATTCTGCTTGAATACCTTCTAATGAACTACGTAAATCTTCTTGAGTAATACGTTGTACACCAAGTTCCGCACTACCATTTAACTGTGCTGCCAAGTAAGCACCAAACGTTTCGGTATCGGCACTAAAGTCATCTGCAGATTCACGTGAACTGTCTGTACCTGTTAATACAGAACTGATTGAACGTAAAATACGTTCTGCAATGAATACTTGGTTCTTTGCAATAACCACCTGGCTACTTGGCATGTCTTGACGTGCCATTTGGTCAACCATCAAGTTATATTCAGCCTGAATACCCGGAATGGTTTCACCAATTGCAATGTTGGTGTCATAGAGTTGGTTAATGATTTTTTGTTGCGAAGCAATCAAATCAATATTTTCAGAAACCGATTTCCACTGTGTTTCCACTTCACGCAGTGTATCTGTGCTGGCATGAATATCCTTCACTGTTTCTAAGTGAGCAGCAAAGGCTTTTTGTGAATCTGTTAAGTTTTTAATAGATTCAGGCGTACCTGATGCAGTCGCTTCGGTTGCTTGACGTGAAATGGTTTGTGACAACAGACGTAAATCACCCAAACTACGGGTAAAATCGTTATTACGCGGCACGCTATAAAAAAGGTATAACAACAGGAAAAGCGATAAGATGATACAAAAAGCTGCGCCTAAAATAAGTGGCTTAGATTTTTCTGTTTCGCCAAATACACTCGCAAACTCTTCTGTTCGCGCCTGTAATTTTGCAAAAAAACCTGGACCACTTGCTTTACGGACGGTTTCTTCGCCTGAATTTTTCTTTTTAAGTTTAAAGCCCATGCAGCTTCTCCCCGATTGACGCCTTCATTTTTTAGGTGCGCGACAGTTAATTTATAAATTTTATAGATGCGTTCATGTATTTTGGGTTTTGCAATAAACGACTAAATAAGAAAACATGCCATTGTTGGTTATGTTGGTGAAAATACCCCTGACAATATTCTTGTAAATTACTATCTAAATCATTGTGTTTAGAAAAGAAACTTTTCTTATTAAAGTGCTGTATACCCAAAACTTGATCTACAACTAAACCGACATAATGGTCATTATGACTAATACACATTACTTTTTGAGTAGGTGAATATTGGCTGCTTTGCCCAGAAACATAATGTGCCAAATCTGAAACTGAAAGTAATCTTCCGCGAATATTCGCTAAACCTACTACCCAAGGTTGGGTATTTGGCACTGGCGTATATTTCGGTGGATAAATAACCTCAGAAACTTCTCCTAATGGAGCAACGAAATATTGCCCCATCATCTCAAAAGCAATGCCTGACCAGCGGTTTACCTCATTTTCGGTACTAACGTAGTTTTTGTTTCCACGTTTAGATAACCGAAGCAATTCAATAAAACCATTTGCAGCCATAGCTTATCCTGCATTAAGGTGTTGATTAATCACATCAATTAATTGTTTTTCGTCAACAGGCTTAGTTAAGTAATCGCTTGCACCTTGGCGTTTTCCCCAAACACGATCGGTTGCCTGATCTTTGGTACTCACAATTACAATTGGAATGTGTTTGGTGGTGTCACCACGCGAAATTTGACGTGTTGCCTGAAAGCCATTCACGCCTGGCATAACCACATCCATTAATACTAAATCTGGTAATTCAGCTTGCGCCATGGTCACGCCATCTGCACCATTCGCTGCTTCAATGACTTCAAAACCATGCTTGGTCAAGATTTCTCTGAAGCGGAATGTTTCTGTAGGTGAATCATCTACAATAAGAATACGAGCCATTATTTTCCCCAATAAATCTAACTAACTAATAATTATGCTGTCACGTGGTTACGAATGGCGTTTAATAATTCATCTTTACTAAATGGTTTAGTCAGATACTCATCAGAACCTACTACACGTCCTTTGGCTTGGTCAAATAAACCATCTTTACTTGATAGCATAATGACAGGAATGTTTTGGTAGTTTTGCGAGTTTTTAATTAAGGCACACGTTTGGTAACCATCTAGGCGTGGCATCATAATATCTACGAATACGATATCTGGATTTGATTCTGCAATTTTGGATAAAGCTTCAAATCCATCAACTGCGGTAACCACTTCACAACCTTCACGCTGCAGAAGTGTTTCAGCTGTACGGCGAATGGTTTTTGAATCATCAATCACCATGACTTTTAGATTTTGGAATTTATCGTCCATTCAATGACCCTTCCCATTTTTGTTTGTACAAGCAACTGAGTAGAAAAATCTTACACATTGATCGTATTTTTAACATATCTTTACTTGTAGTTTCAATGAACATATTTAGTGTAAATCTACACTTTTACACCATTATCACCAAACCGCTCACACTTTCTTGTGACCATTGATATTTTTTATCGGTTGTATTTTTTTAATTCCTAATTTTGATCTAATATAACACTATTATTACGTGTAATTTAAGTAATTTAGTCAACTTTATTGTGGGGGACAACGTGAGCACTTTTTTTGCAAAATCACTCGCTGTCAAATTAAAACAAAATAAGCAGTCACTTAAATTGGGCATGCTTGCTTTACTGCTCTTGTCCTCTGCCCCACTCATGGCTGACAGCCAGAACAAAGCGGTGTGGTATCGCTATTATGATCAACATGGCGTTGCAAATATTAGTAGTAATGTGACACCTAATCATATTCGTCATGGCTATGAAGCATTAGACCGTAACATGCAAGTGATTCAGCGCGCACGTCCATACAACACTGAAATGGATATTAAAAAAGCCCCACAACGTGCTGCTCAAGCGTATCAAATGGAATCTGATCAGCGTTTAAAAAAAGCCTATACCAATAGTCAAACCGCAATCACTAAACGTAATAACGCTTTAGCGCATATTAAAAAGCAAATTATTTTCCAACAAGAACAACTCAAACAGCTGCAAAATGACCGTATTACTTTTAAACGTCAAGAAATGGAGTATTTACGCAAGGTCAAACCTGTGCCTGCACAACTAAAAACCAATTTGGACAATAACTTAAAAAACATCGAGCTTAAAAAAGATATGATTCAATCTTTACAAACAAGCTATCGAAATACACAAGCAGAATACGACAGAATTATTACTCGCTTAAAAGCACTTGAATAGTTGATTTGAATTACCTTGTCATTTTGGCAATCAATAAGGACAAATATGCATGCACATTGCACAGCGTATCGCAGTTAGGTTTAATCGGCAGCATTTACCCATTTTTCGTATCGGTGCAATCGGTTTATGTATTTTGCTGAGTGCCTGCCAAAAAACAGAAACTGAAAATAAAACAACAGTATCAGAAAAAATTGAACTCATTCAGCAAGATTTAGTGACACCACAACAAGGCAGCGCAATCAGTAAAACTGCCTTTACAGGCACAGTGCGTGCTGTGAATCAAAGCAGTATTCAAGCACAGGTGACTGCCACAGCAACCTCAGTCTATGTCAAAGTGGGAGATAGCGTACAACGTGGTCAAACCTTGCTACGCTTAAATAATCAGGATAATGCTGCGCGTTTAGCACAAGCTCGCGCCAATTTAGCTGCAACGCAAGCGCAAGCCAACCAAGCCCGCAACATGATGCAACGAAAAAAACGTTTGCTCGATCAGGGTTTTATTTCACAAGTGGAATATGAGCAAAGTCAGTTAGATTATCGTGCGCAAATGGAAAATGTACGCGCCCAACAAGCCAATGTCGATATTGCACTAAAAGCCGATCAAGATGGCACGATTACCAGTCCAATTCATGGTGTCATTACCCAACGTCAAGTTGAGCCTGGGCAAACTGTGGCTGCAGGACAAACCTTATTTGAAGTCGTCGATCCGAACCAATTAGAAATTCAAGCGAAATTACCAAGCGACTTACAAGCCGCACTCAAAATTGGTCAAAAAATTGAATATCAACTCCAAGGACAAGCAAACACATTTAATGCACAAATTAGCCGTGTTTCTCCTGTTGCGGATTTAGCCAGTCGTCAAATTGAATTTTTTGCGACCCCGCTTGAGCGTCTTCCCTCTTTAAGTATTGGGGCATTTGTGGATGGTTATATTTTAGCGAACACGACAATTTCAGGGCAAATCATCCCACTCAATACCATTCACGATATCCAAAACAAACCTTATGTTTGGGTGATTCGAGATCAAAAAATTGCCCGCGTGGATATCACAGTTTTAGAACAGCGCTATAGTGACAATACTGCTGTGATTCAAGGCTTACAGAGCAGTGATCTAGTCAGTCGAGTGGTGTTCAACCCCGATCAAATTCAGCAGCAGGTGATCATTCAAAATAACCCTCAATAAATTGAATTTCATCTCAATGCAGTAGTGCAGATGTCCAATAAATAAAAAATCAGGATCGTTGTTATGTGGTTTACCCGAGTTAGCGTCAAGTATCCCGTTTTTACCATCATGATGATGTTTTGTCTAATGGTGCTTGGCTTGGCTTCATGGCAACGTATGGGCGTGGAAGAATTTCCTGACGTCGATTTTCCGTTTGTAGTGGTTTATACCAGTTATCCGGGTGCATCACCTGAAACAGTTGAATCTGAAATCACCAAGAAAATGGAAGATCAGATCAACACCATTTCTGGACTCAAACAACTGGTTTCACAATCCAGTGAAGGGCTATCTACTATTATTGCCGAGTTTAATTTAGATGTTCCTTCGGCAGTGGCGGCACAAGATGTACGCGATAAAATTTCGTCTGTCAGTGCAGGGTTTCGAGATGAAATTCAAGACCCTGTGGTGGAGCGCTACGACCCAACTGCCAATGCAGTCATGTCGATTGTGTTTGAATCCTCACAAATGTCTTTGCGTGATTTAAGTTCCTATTTAGATCAACAAGTTGTACCGCAACTGCGCACTGTGTCTGGTGTCGGAACTGTTAATTTATTGGGTGATGCACAGCGACAAATTCGGATTGAGGTAGATCCACAAAAGTTAATGAGTTTTGGCTTAGGTGTAGATCAGGTCATCAACACGCTCAAAGCTGAAAATATTGAAGTACCTGGCGGCACACTCAAACAAGCCAATAGTGAATTGGTGGTCGAAATCCAATCCAAGGTCATTCATCCTCTGGCTTTTGGCGATTTAATTATTGCCAATAAAAATGGTGCGCCAATCTTTTTAAAACAAGTTGCCACAATTCAAGACAGTCAGGCAGAGCTGGAAACCAGTGCATTTTTAAATGGGCAAACTGCGGTTGCTGTCGATATCTTGCGTAGTTCAGACTCTAATGTCATTGAAGTGGTAGATAACACTTATAAAACCTTAGAACGTATTCAAACCCAACTGCCTGCTGGCATGACTGCAAAAGTCGTGGTGGATTCTTCTAAAGGGATTCGTGGCAGTATCCGTGATGTAGCGCGCACCATTATTGAGGGTGCGATTCTGGCAGTCCTGATTGTACTGTTGTTTCTTGGTTCATTCCGTTCTACCGCCATTACAGGATTGACCCTGCCAATCGCCCTACTCGGCACACTCACCTTTATTTGGGCATTTGGCTTTACCATCAACATGATGACCTTACTGGCGCTCTCGCTCAGTATTGGCTTATTGATTGATGATGCAATTGTGGTACGTGAAAATATCGTGCGTCATGCAGATATGGGTAAAGACCATGTCACGGCTGCTTTGGATGGTACTAAAGAAATTGGCTTAGCAGTTTTAGCAACCACCTTAACCATTGTGGCGGTATTTTTACCTGTGGCATTTATGGGCGGCATTATCGGACGCTTTTTTTATCAATTTGGTGTCACCGTCAGTACTGCCGTGCTGATTTCCATGTTTGTCAGTTTTACGCTGGATCCAATGCTTTCTGCACACTGGGCAGAAAAACCAAATTCCAATAAAAAACCTGGACGAGTAAAACGCTTCTTAAACTGGATTTCCAACAAACTCGACAATTTAAGTCATCATTATGAAAAACTTTTAAAATTAGCACTACGATTTCGCGTTATCACCTTATTGATTGCCGTGGGTTCATTATTTGCAGCACTCGGATTATCCAAACTGATTGGCACAGAGTTTGTACCTGTACCCGACAAAGGTGAAATTCGGATTAAATTTGAAACACCTGTAGATGCCTCGCTTGAATATTCACAAGCAAAATTAAAACAAGTAGATCAAATCATCCGTCAACACCCTGAAGTACGTGCGACTTACGGAGCCATTAACAGCGTAACAGATCGCGGGAAAAATCATGTTAATTTGCGTGTAACTGTCAGCCCACGTAATGAACGTCAACAAACGCTAACCGAACTCAATAACGAATTTCGCCAGC
Organism: Acinetobacter sp. YH12136; assembly: GCF_013418545.1. NCBI lineage: Bacteria > Pseudomonadati > Pseudomonadota > Gammaproteobacteria > Moraxellales > Moraxellaceae > Acinetobacter > Acinetobacter sp. YH12136. The sequence continues at coordinate 14,335 of NZ_VPBV01000020.1, read as the reverse complement.
GTCTACAAAGTGTTGCGGGCATCACCATCACCTCTGTCGCCTCTGCCGATGAAACGGTTTCTGGTGGGCAAAAACCTGTGATGGTGTCTATTAAAGGCCCTGATTTAGCAGAATTACAAAAAATCTCTGACCGCTTTATGACAGAAATTGCTCAGGTGAATGGTATTGTCGATTTAGAAAGCTCGCTAAAAGCTCCTAAACCTACATTAGGTGTTCATATTAACCGTGTCCTTGCCAGCGATTTAGGGCTATCGGTAAATCAAATTGCCAATATTATCCGCCCACTGATTGCGGGGGATGATGTCACCACTTGGCAAGATGAACGTGGCGAAACCTACGATGTCAATGTTCGCCTTACAGAAAACCATCGTAGCTTGCCGAGCGATGTGCAAAATATGTATTTAACTTCACAAAAAACCGATGCCAATGGACAAAATATTTTAGTGCCTCTAGCAAGTGTGGCGAAGTTTGAAGAAAGTTTAGGTGCAGCGCAAATCAACCGCCGTGATTTGGCCCGTGAAGTTTTGGTCGAAGCTAACACTGCTGGACGTCCTGCAGGGGACATTGGTGCCGACATTCAAAAAATTCAGGATAACTTTAAATTACCCGCAGGTTATAGCTTCGACACTCAAGGCGCCAATGCTGACATGGCTGAATCTGCAGGTTATGCACTGACTGCAATTACCCTGTCTATTGTGTTTATTTATATTGTTTTAGGTTCGCAATTCAACAGTTTCATTCACCCCGCAGCAATTATGGCTTCCCTACCTTTATCGTTGATTGGAGTATTCTTGGCACTGTTTATTTTTAACTCGACCATGAACCTGTTTTCTATTATCGGTATTATTATGCTGATGGGATTGGTCACCAAAAATGCGATTTTACTAATTGATTTTATTAAAAAAGCCATGGATCAGGGCGATTCACGTTATGATGCAATTATAGCTGCAGGGAAAACCCGTTTACGCCCTATTTTAATGACCACCAGTGCAATGGTGATGGGGATGGTGCCACTCGCACTTGGCTTGGGTGAAGGCGGCGAACAAAGTGCGCCTATGGCACACGCAGTCATTGGCGGTGTAATTACATCCACCCTACTCACCTTGGTGGTCGTACCTGTCATTTTCACTTACTTAGATGATTTTAAGAATTTTATGTTACGCCAAACACGTAAACTCATTTCTTAAAATCTCACGCAAAGTCACACAATCGTTCGGGCTAAATTTTAACGCAAGTTTAGCCCGATTTTTATTGTATAATCTGGCTTTGAAAAAACTCCATTTAACGCTTCACTTTTTAGGACAGTTTCCATGCGCGCGAGTCGCTTTTTATTTGCTACGTTAAGAGAAACCCCAAACGATGCCGAGGTGATTTCTCACCAGCTGATGTTACGTGCGGGTATGATTCGTAAATTGGCTTCAGGTTTATATACTTGGCTGCCAATGGGTGTACGTGTGCTAAATAAAGTTGAAGCCATTGTTCGTGAAGAAATGAATCGCGCAGGTGCTTTAGAAACATTTATGCCTGTCACTCAGCCTGCCTCACTTTGGGAAGAATCAGGTCGTTATGTGCAATACGGTCCTGAATTACTGCGCTTTAAAGACCGCCACGACAATCCTTTTGTACTTGGCCCAACACATGAAGAAGTCATTACCGATTTGGCGCGTAATGAATTAAAAAGCTATAAGCAATTACCAATCAACTTCTATCAAATTCAAACCAAATTCCGTGACGAAATTCGTCCACGTTTTGGGGTAATGCGTTCACGCGAATTTATTATGAAAGATGCTTATTCTTTCCATACCGATCAAGCTTCTTTACAAGAAACCTATGATGTAATGTACGACACCTACTGCCGTATTTTCTCGCGCTTAGGTTTAGACTTCCGCCCAGTACAAGCAGATACAGGTTCTATTGGTGGTTCTGGTTCACATGAATTCCACGTTCTGGCTTCAAGCGGTGAAGATGATATCGCCTTCTCTACCGAATCTGATTATGCAGCCAATATTGAAATGGCTGAAGCTATTTTGGTGGGTGAACGTGCTGCTGCAACCCAAGAACTCAACATTGTGGATACACCAAACCAAAAAACCATTGCGGAAGTTTCTGCATTTTTAGGCACAAATAGTAACCAATCAGTCAAAGCGCTCTTGGTTCAAGGTGTTGCAGATGAAACAGGTCAAGTGCCTGTGATTGCATTATTCCTGCGCGGTGACCATGAACTCAACGAAATTAAAGCAGAAAAGCATCCACAGATTGCAGCACCACTTACTTTTGCAACCGATGCACAAATTGCAGCATTAGGTTTAACTGCTGGCTTTGTTGGTCCACAAGGTTTGGTTGAAAAAGGTATAACTGTGATTGTAGACCGTGCTGCATCGGTACTGTCTGACTTTGTTGCTGGTGCAAACCAAGTTGATCAACACGCAACAGGTGTGAACTGGGAGCGCGATGCACAATATACTGAAGTTTATGATTTACGTAACGTCGTTGAGGGCGATCCATCTCCCGATGGGAAAGGAACGCTACAAATTAAACGCGGTATTGAAGTCGGTCATATCTTCCAACTTGGTACTAAATACTCAGAAGCTTTGGGCTGTAAAGTTCTTGGTGAAGATGGCAAGCCGTTTACCGTGACTATGGGATGTTATGGTATTGGTGTTACCCGTGTGGTTGCCTCTGCCATTGAACAAAACTTTGATGAAAAAGGAATTATTTGGCCTGCTGCCATCGCACCATTTGAAATTGCGATTGTGCCAATGAATGCACATAAATCACCACGTACATTAGAAGCAGCAGAAGCACTTTATGCTGAACTTCAAGATGCGGGTTATGATGTCTTACTAGATGACCGTAATGAACGTCCTGGTGTGAAATTCTCTGACCTTGAGCTTACAGGTATTCCGCACCGTATTGTGATTGGTGAGAAAGGTTTAGATGCAGGTACTTTTGAATATAAAGGTCGCCGTGATGCTGAATCTAGCAACCTGACGAAAGAAGAATTACTCATCAAAATTGCTAAAAAAGGTTAAACACTAAGCATAAAAAATCCCGCACAAGTTGCGGGATTTTTTTCATTTGAGATTAACAGAATTTCATACCACCATAACAGTTAGGGGTGACGTTCTGGTTTTGTAAAACCTTATCCGTTAATGTAATCGTAGCAGGGTTCTGAGTAGTATATTGCCCCACATTAATATTTAATTTTTTCTCTACAGGTATTCCAGCTAAAGATCCTAACGCAGCAAAAAAACCAACATCAATTGGTTCAGATTTATAAAGTAAATAATCACTAATTGCTTCAGCTACTTGTGGTAATACCGCAGAAATATCAACCTTATCTGTTGTTGCTAAATATCCCAGTTGTATAGGTTCTTTAAAAGACATCCACCACCCTTGTTGTGCAACATCGCCCTGATCAGCCCCCTGCCAATGCACAGGTTTACTTTGCAAAGATAAATAGCCCCCCGTACCATTGAGTGGAATATTGTGAATCATATTTAAAGCTTGAACAAAAGTAATATCCATATTAAGTTCATCCAAACTCGAACCTGCTGCCATTTTAAAGAATGAGTGCGTACCAACCGTACCTAATAAAGCCGGGAATTCCACATAAAGCTGGTCTTTTGAGAAGTCAGGAGTTCCCTGAACACTACCTGGTAAACTCTTACCCGACTCTGCAGCAGCTAAAGGAATAGAAGGAATAAATGAGCGAATACCACTCACTTTGGCAGCAGTCATACGTTGACCCGTAACCACCGTTTCTGGCATAGTAAAATCTACTTTCATAGAAGGAACTGTAATCCCTGTATGCCCTTCTGTTCTAACACCATTTGTAAATGGCTTACTATGAAACTGTCTTGTTTGCCCCAAAGCCTTTAAACGACCAGAAATAATTTCATCATCGGTCATACCAAATGTCGCTTGCTCAGTAAATGAATGCCCTTGAGTTTGTGCCATTTTCATATAACCACTGAAACTTTTAATCCCGTCATTGGGGTTTTGTACGTTATCTGTACCCAAAGTCAGTAGACCTAAAATTTCTTCTGCACCTAAGCGAAAACCTACCACTTCACGTGTTGACGCACTATTTCCACTAATCGCAAACTCAATAAATGGATTGGTAATTTGCGCACTAGTACCCGCACGTTCACCATTAAACTTTGGGCTACCTGTTGAATCATAAGATTCATTCAAACCACTCAATGCAATATTGGAAATATCAATATCACATCCCGCTTTACCACCAATCGCATTATTTACACCACCACAACCCAATTGTAGCGTTTTGATGTTGGCATTGAGCTCCATAAGCGCATCAACACTCAGCTTATAAAAGTTGAGCCCTTGTGATTGATCTGTCGCAGTCATCAGGTTCAAAAGTGCCTGACCTTGTACATGAGATAACTGATCATCATTTAAAGCCTGCATCGCTTGAGCAGAATTGAATGAAAAAGCTGTACTTAAAATAGATGCAACTAAAATTGTTTTTTTCATTTTATTTCTATCCTTTAGCGTGGCGTAATGCCCAATGTGCTGCGCATGGTTCCACCAGTAAGCGCTACAGATGCAATTTTCTGCATATTGCCATTGGTAGACATTGCAAAGTCTGTTTTAAACGGTCGAGCAATATCATTTTTATAATTAAATTTAACTTGATTGTCTAAAGTAACCGTATCTGCACTGACGACGACTTTTCCTTTAACACCTAAATGACCTTCCATTCGATTCAAGTTAATTGAAGAAGTCTGAACAGTTTCATTATTCACTTGATCTTCATTAATCAAACTAAAATAACTACCCAAGTTCTTTGGATCTGCCTGTTCTGTGCTATCTAGACTTCTAAACTTAAAGTTCGCATCAAAAGACAAAAAGTTTGAGTTCGGATTAGTATCGGTTGGATCCATTCCTGGAATTACCAACAACTCGCCATTGCCATCTAATTTAAAAGCAATTGTGGTCAACACATCATCTTTCTTAGAAAAATTATCGTATGGTACAAATCCACCGCATTTCGTTGATCCTGTGACGCAATTGTATTTTGAACCTGGTAATTGCCCAATCGCTAACTCTGCTTTTGCTGCAACCAATAAATGATCTGCACGAATATAAATCCCATCATCTTCATAACCAATCACACCATCGGACTGAATTAATGCATCAATATTTCTTAAACCAGCATAATAGTTAACAGTTTCTCCTGCATGCAGGCTGTTTTGCCCATCAATTAAGATAATAGAAGTGGTACTTGGTAACCCAGTTTTTGAATCAATGCCATAACCTTCGGTAGAAACAATAGCGTTATAACCAATTCCGGTTTTGTTCGTTCCATCATAAGGTGACAGATATTGTTTACCCGACAAGGCCACATTGGCATTTAAATTATAAATTGGAATCCCAATACCCCAAGAACCACCATCTCCTGTCAATTCATTTAAAGAGTTATCAGAAATAATTCTCGCTTTGGCCGCAATAGACTGAAAGTCCATACCACGAACAGCAATCAGTGAGAACTGGTCACCTTCAAGCTTACTCGATAGCAACTGGTTTAAAATAGGACTGGTTGCACCAATAGTATTTTTAATATTTTCATTGACTAAAAAATTGAGGTTTTTCGCTTGTACGGTATTAATATAAATATCGCCAAAATCGATATAGGCATTTTTATTGTGTAAATTACCTTGTGCATCACGTGTGGTTAGCGGTCTTAAATTCGAAAATTCAACCGCATAACTGCCTTTTCCTGTGTGCCCAATTTCTAAAGTTGTTGGTAATTGCCCTGTGGCCAAACCTGTCGTATTTTGATTGGTAAAATCGGCAGATAAGCCTAAATGCAAACCACCTTGTCCCACCACAGTATCGTAGCCTGTAACTGCGGTATTTTTTGTTTCAATTACACCATTGACCTTATTCGAAACGTCAAAATGGGCAACATTTTTTTGCTGCCCATTAAAAAACAATTTCGCATTGCTCACCGCACCTGATGCACCAAAGCGAATTAAATTTTTATCATCATAACGCAAGTCAATATTGACCCCAGGGTTAGTTGCATTTTGTCGGCTACTAGCAACATCACTTAAGTCTTTCACTCGTCCAAGATTCACAAAATGGTCAGTGGTGCCATTTTTAGTGGTAAAGACCAATCCCTCATCGGCATCAATGTACATATAGCCGTCAGTCGCAAAATTAAAGTTAAAATCATGCATAGATAATTGATGCTTACCTAAACCATGACTAATTTTGGCATTCTGTAACTGGAAGTTTAAATGTGCCGTTTCATTTTGATTGAATAAACCTGCTTTGGTTTCTAATAAAACTTTTAAAGGTGATTTAGTTTCTAAGCCGAACTGACCCAAGCTTTGTGTTTCTTTAGTACAACTATTTCCGACACAGTTTTTTTTGACCAAGTTTAAATCTGCGGTCGCTTGAAAAGCATCAATGCTCGCATCGATACGCACACCTGCGCCAACATCAGTTTTCCCCACATCTAAAGCAAGCTTACTGATAATAGGCTGGTTATTCTGTCCTTTAATTTCTACATTATGTAAGCCTAAACCCTGTTGAGTTCCAGCCACTAAATCAGGATCATACCAATTGACTTGATTAATCGTGGCTTTAGACATTTCATGGGTGATTACAATACCATCTTGCCCGCTTACATCAGACAAATGCTGGTCTGCAATCAGCTCTAAAGCATACACTTGTTGCGCACAAAGTACGCTCAATGTTAATAAATTCAACTGCATTATTTTTTTCATTTTTATTTCCCTATACTGTACTTAATCCTATATTCAACAACGACTTGCTGCTGAACCTGTACAGTTGTAGCTAAATATTTTCACATTGCCAGACATGTGCATATTGCCGTGAATATTTAAGCCCATAAATCCTTTTTCAGCGCCCTGATCAAACAAAGGTACATCTTGCTGAACTAAGTTATAACTACCATCTTGTTGATAATTTCTTCCTAGAAAATTGGTATATACCTCTGAATTTGCATAACCTTCATTTACTCCCTGCCCAGAACCTGTTTCAATAGATAATGCAGCGAAGCCTAAATTTCTAATTTTTAATGGTTTATCATCATAAAACTTAAGCTGCATAGCGGTTTGTGGGTCATTTTTATGATTAATAATGGTTGTGCCATCTAAAGAAAATTTATCTATTTGTATGGTGCCCTGAATTTGTTTAAATACCAGCCATTTTTTATTGCCGTTATTATCTTCATGGTTATTGGGTGCAATGGCTAAACGACAGAGCACATTGTTGTCAGCACAATTTTTACTATAGCGATAATAAACTTCTGTAGGTTTAGTCCCACCATTAAATTTAGAAATATTGCTGAGTTCTAAGTTTTCGGCATATTCATGGTTTAACGATAACGTCCAACTGAGGTCTGCTCCACCTTGACCAGTAGCCTGCGTTAATTCATGATTTTCCAGTGCAATTAAATTGGCATGGGTCAAAGGACTACACATCAATGCAATACAAGACATTTTTTTCAACATGATGATTCTCCTTTTATAGACCTGTTGTTTTAAATTTAAGGTGCTGAATCAGCACACCATCTATTGCAACTGAACCTAGATTCTTAGCAGTACCATCCACACCTTTAAATACAACTCCTGTGGCATTATCATGATCCTTGGCACGCAACATATTATTTGGCAAGCGTTCTACAGTACCAATTGCAATACTACTATGCGTCGCATTACGTCCTTGATACATCGCAGCACTGTCATTGACATTGGCTTTTAGCGGTGAGCCACAGCTCACCACATTACAGGTAGAACCTGTAAATGCTGTAGAACCTAAATATCCACCCTTTCCATCTTCATAATTTTGATAAATTTTATTGTAAATTTCAGGAACATTCGGAATACGTGTTACTTCCAGCACAATATTATTGCCCTCAGAACCAACCACAAAAGGCTGATACATATTCCCTAAAACTAAATTGATATTTGGGCTGTATAAATACAGACCTTCTATATCATGAAAAACTGGTGCTAATGAACCATCTATTGCTGGTGTGACCGCAGTTCCATCTAAAGTGTCTGATTTTGCTGCTGTACTAATGCGAATTCCTTTACTGTCTAAGTTTGAGTCTGTGAAACTTAGATTCGCAGGATTATCATTGGTATTTAAACGCAATAAACTTGCCATACCCAAGGTTTGATGATGATTTGGGTTATCCGAGTCTAAAGTCTGAAATAGTCGGGTCTGTGAACCATTTAAACTTAAACCATTGGCAATAAACTGAGTGCGTAAACGGTGTTCTTTATCTAAACCAGATTTTGGCGCCCCAGTGCTTGGATCTACCTCTGCGCTTGAGTTCAACTGACGTGAAAAAATATCAGTCCAAAAACCCAATTTAATATTATTATCACTTTCAGTTGCTGCAATAGTCGCAAGTGGTGCCTCAAGCGCCAAATAACCCACATCTTTTTCAACATTTTTAAATTGTTTTACTTTTTCTGTGCCTGCACGGAATAACCATGGGTTATCTGCTGAACCCCAGTTAAAGCCTTGATTGCTATAACGGCTACTTAATGAGTTATCACTTTTAGATAATGCTAAACCATAAATAAAGACATCTGCTTTAGTTCTGAGTGAACCCACTGAAGTTTGTGCTGCTGCTGTTTTTGCTGCTTGAGTTGCGTTATTTACTGCTAATAATTCCAATTCTTTGATTGCATTTGTAGCTGCTGCTTTTGCAATTTTATCCCCTTCATAGTCCAGCCGCTCTTGAGTTACTGTTTCTACAGTTTGAGCAACCTTAGGATCAATATGATTAACTCTTGTAACCCCTTGCGTCCACTGTGTTGAAGGTACGGTATCAGTATTTCTATTGCCATATAAAATTTCAATCATTTCATATGTATTCTGTAATGCATATTTGGTAGATGCATCTTTATTCCGCCAAGTTGGATTTGCAGCACTAGGAATAGTCGTTCCATCCTTCGTCGCATTAATCCTTCCTTCATTATAATATTCATTATAGCGCTGTTGATAATATTGTTTCATTCGGTTAGATTCAAAGTATTCTGCCACTAAACTTTGACGCACACCAACTGAGATTTCACTGCTTACTGCTGTTTTTGTAGAGCTATAATTTTGTGTTTTATAGTTATTGAAAGTCGTTGTATAGGTACTTTGGTATAATGTTGATGTAGTTGAAACACCTGCCAAATATTCAGCATCATAAACCTGATTATAAACTTTCTTATAGGTATGTTCTGAAATATTCTGATAATTCTCCCCCGTCGGGATAATACGAATAAAGCCCGTATCATATTGACTTGGGTTTTCTACTCCACTACGAGTATAGCTTGACCCTGTAGAAAGATCATTCGGTTGCTGGAACACCATTTTGAAGTCATCAAGAACTAACGCAACACCTTCGCCTGTCGTATTAGAGAGGGAGTCATCTGAGAGTGCTTGCAAGGCATAACTCGGATTTGCCAAGAACATACCTACAGCAATAGCTAAGCAATGCTTGGGAAAAGGGAAAGTAATTGCGTGTTCAGTCATCTCGACCTTCCTTTTATCTGATGCTCCGCATCTTTCTTTTATTTATCTATGACTTGGCTATTTATTAGGGTGTTTTTATCCTTAAAAACGTGATTATGCCAAACCAATCTCAAATTTAATTATGCTGAATATTAATACAAATGCAAAAAAAACTGGCTAAACAGCACAGCTTTCCGATGAATGAAAAAAGCGAACCTTTCGGCTCGCTTTCTTTTAATCTGAATTAGTCTATCAGTTATGCTTTAGGTAAAGTCACACCTGTTTGCCCCTGATACTTACCACCACGGTCTTTGTACGAGGTTTCACAAACTTCATCCGACTCAAAAAACAGCATTTGCGCCACGCCTTCGCCGGCATAAATACGTGCAGGCAAATTAGTCGTATTAGAGAATTCTAAGGTGACATGCCCTTCCCACTCAGGTTCTAACGGAGTGACATTGACAATAATACCGCAACGCGCATAGGTCGACTTACCCAAACACACCGTCAAGACATTACGCGGAATACGGAAATATTCAACGGTGCGCGCCAAGGCAAACGAGTTTGGCGGAATGATGCACACATCTGATTCAATATCGATAAAACTTTTTTCATCAAAGTTTTTTGGATCGACAATTGCTGAGTGAACATTGGTAAAGACTTTAAATTCACGTGCACAACGTACGTCATAACCATAGCTAGAAACACCATAGGAGATGAGTTTCTCGCCATTTTCGTCAAAGCGAACTTGGTTTTCTGCATACGGTTCAATCATGCCGTGTTTTTCGCTCATTTCGCGAATCCAACGATCAGACTTAATTGCCATTTATTTTCTATCCAAAATATGAATGTTTAACTGTGCTGTACTTTAACTGAAAACCAGATTAATGAAAACTAGCTACTTTTAAAGCGCCAAGATAATTTAAATTTCCGCCATTTCCCATTTACAGGCACACTAATCCTAAGTAGCTTCTAGCTATTGAAATACTTATAAGGCAACAATAACTGTTATTTTTCAATTCGCACTTAAAAAATACGATTCTGATCTTTTTCAGCTTTAGGCAGTTTTTTTGCAATTTGCTTGGCAATCGCAATGTAACTATCGGCAGCATCATCGCCTGCAATCACTGACGGCGTGCCTGCATCCACATTTTCACGAATACTGACATTCAATGGTAAACGTCCAAGCAACGGAATGTCATATTGTTCTGCCAGTTTATCGCCACCACCTTGACCAAAAATTTGTTCTTCGTAGCCGCAGTTTGAGCAGATATGGGTCGACATATTCTCAATTACGCCCATCACAGGAATTTGCACACGATTAAACAGCTCGATGCCTTTCACAGCATCCATTAAGGCAACATTTTGTGGTGTAGTCACAATCACCGCTCCCGTTACAGGAATACGCTGTGCAAGGGTCAGTTGAATATCCCCCGTTCCTGGTGGCATATCAATCATCAACACATCTAAATCAGGCCATAAGGTCTGATTAAAAAGCTGCATTAATGCGCCAGTCGCTTTGGGCCCACGCCATGCCACAGGTGTATTATGATCACCCGTTAAATGTCCGATGGATAAAACTGGCATACCAAAAGCATCTAATGGAACAAACTGCTCAGCCTCAATCATAGGGGTTTTGCCCGCATTACCCAGCATGGTAGGAATGCTTGGGCCATAAATATCGGCATCCAATACACCAACTTTTAAGCCTAATTCTTGCAGCGCTAAGGCCAAATTTACAGTTGTGGTAGATTTTCCTACCCCACCTTTACCTGATGACACCAAAATCACGTTTTGAATACGTGGATGTTTTGGCACATCACGCTGTTGTGGCGCAGCTTTTTGAATAGGTGGATTATTCGGATCTACTTCTTGCGCTGAGCTTTGACCCGCAGCATCGACCACTGGTGGTAAATTAGAAGATACAGTCTGAGCTTGAGTAGATGATGAACAGCTTTCGCCCGCAGCATGTTGATGACCACAACTTTCTTGCTTTGCTTGACCCGTTTTTTGCTGAATCACATGCATATTCAATTCTTTAATGCCGCATTTTTCTAAAGCATCTGCCAGTTCATCATGAATTTGTTGTAAATGTTGTTTTTCTTCAGGATAAGTATTGATGGTGATTTGCAGAATATCACCTTGCACATTCACTTGAGAAATACGATCTTTTAAAGCATGTTCAGATTCAGGCAATATATAACTTTGTAGCACGTGCTGAATAGCTTCCTCATTCACCGTATGCAAAGGTGAAAAAACTGATTTAAGTGAAGAAAGCCAAGACATAGATTTACTCCAAAGTTTGGAAATACCGCGATTTTGATAGTGTAACGATAATTCAGTATAAGGTTAAGTCGTGCTATCACTGAAATACTTAATTCTGAGTATATTGCTTGGTTTTTGACATGATTTATCTTCAAATGCAGACCAAGAGCTTGTTTCGATATTGTATTTAGCCTTCTAAGCGGATTTGAAAAGAATTCCTGGAATCCCTTGTGCATCTATGTGCTATCTAAGGTAAAATTGCCCGAATTGCATCGTCCCTATTTGAGAGAGTTATATCCGTGCGTCAAATTTTAGTCACTAACGCCCTACCATACGCCAATGGTCCGATCCATATGGGTCACTTACTCGGTTATATCCAGGCAGATATCTGGGTTCGCGCCATGCGTGCAATGGGACATGACGTGACTTATGTCTGTGCGGATGATGCGCATGGTACAGCAATCATGCTGCGTGCCGAAGCCAACGGGATTAGCCCTGAACAGCAAATTGCCAATGTGCAACAAGAACACATTCGCGATTTTGACGGTTTTGGTGTGCATTTTGATCATTATGATTCAACGCATAGCGACACCAACCGCGCACGTGCCAGCGAAATTTATGTCAAAAACCGTGATGCAGGCAATATTGCTGTGCGTCCTGTTACGCAATTATTTGATCCTGAAAAAGGCATGTTTTTGTCTGATCGTTTCATTAAAGGCACGTGCCCGAAATGTAAAGCGGAAGATCAATACGGCGATTCTTGCGAAGTTTGCGGCACTACCTATAACGCGACTGAGCTGATTAATCCAAAATCGACTTTGAGCGGTGCAACACCTGTAGAAAAATCATCAGATCATTACTTCTTTAAATTGCCTAATTTTGGTGAATATTTACAAAAATGGACGCGCGATGAAGGTCGTTTGCCAGTTTCAATTGCCAACAAATTGGATGAATGGTTTGAAAATGGCTTGAATGACTGGGATATTTCACGTGACGCGCCATATTTTGGTTTTGAAATTCCAGACGCACCAAATAAATATTTTTATGTATGGGTTGATGCACCAATTGGTTATATGTCGAGTTTTGAAAACTACGTAAAAACCAAACGCCCTGACCTAAATTTTGACGATTACTGGAAAAAAGATTCAGACAAAGAAGTCTATCACTTCATTGGTAAAGACATCGTATATTTCCACGCTTTATTCTGGCCTGCAATGTTAGATGGTGCGGGTTATCGCACGCCTACAGGTTTATTTGTAAATGGTTTCTTGACTGTAAATGGTCAAAAAATGTCGAAATCTCGCGGCACATTTATTAAAGCAGAAACGTATTTACAGCATTTAAATCCTGAATATTTACGCTATTACTTTGCATCAAAACTGTCTGATAAAGTTGAAGACTCTGACTTAAATCTGGATGATTTTGTGCAGAAAGTAAACTCTGATCTTGTAGGTAAAGTGGTGAATATTGCCAGTCGTTGTGCCAAATTCATCAACACTAAATTTGATAACAAATTAAGTGCAAACTGCGCTGAACCTGAGTTAGTACAAAGCTTTATTGCTGCAGGTGACTCGATTGCCAAAGCATACGAAGAGCGTGAATTCTCTGCGGCAATTCGTGAAATTATGGCGCTTGCTGACCGCGCCAACCAATATATTGATGAGAAAAAGCCTTGGGCTTTAGCCAAAATTGAAGGCGAAGAACAACAGGTTCACGATGTATGTTCTGTGGGGATTAACCTGTTCCGTCAATTGGCGATTTACTTGGCTCCTGTATTGCCGACTTTGGCTGAACAAGTTCAAACCTTCTTACAGTTAGATAGCTTTAACTTTGAATCACGTAAAACTGTTTTAGTCGGTCATGAAATTGCGTTGTTCCAACCATTGATGCAACGTGTCGATCCGAAAGCTGTAGCTGCAATGGTGGATGCATCTAAAGATTCTTTAGCCGCCCCTGCTGAAGCACCAAAAGCGGAAAAGAAAAAAGAAAAAGCCAAAGAGAAAAAAGCAGAACCTAAAGTGGGTGAAGCGGAAATTATCACGATTGATGACTTTGTCAAAATTGATTTACGTGTTGCAGAAGTTCTTGAAGTGGCTACGGTTGAAGGTTCTGACAAGCTCCTTCAATTGACTTTAAATGTTGGTGAAGCCGAGCCACGTAACGTGTTTAGCGGTATTCGTGAGTTCTACCAACCTGAAGACTTAAAAGGCAAATTGGTGGTAATGGTGGCGAACCTTGCACCACGTAAAATGCGTTTTGGTATTTCAAACGGTATGGTACTTGCAGCGGGTAATGGCGAAGGTGTTTGGGTGATTTCACCTGAATCTGGCGCTAAACCAGGCGATAAAGTGTCTTAAGCTTTGGAGACTTAGAAAAAGCCTCTACATTGTAGGGGCTTTTTTATTCTTTAATCATGAATAATCCTTTAATTTAACCCGAATTACGGATAAGAAAAGCCCTTGAAAAAAAGGTAGTTAGAGCCATTTAGAAAGTTACGACACAACCCAAAGGCTCTAACTACCATGTACGATTTTACAGAAATTTTTTGTATTGTTGA